>CAYNKM010000159.1:0-4696 GCA_964397795.1 uncultured Desulfovibrio sp.
AAAAGATTCTTGCCGATATTGATTCCATACTGTCAAAATATTCTGATAGCGAACTAGAAGTGGCTATTAATCGCCGGCAAATGGAAGAGGATTGCAAACCCGCTCCATATCAAAAATAATAAATTTGTGATAGGGATAAACAAGCTATCATTTTAATAGGAAAAGTTTTGGATTTTACAATGCCGAGAAATACAAGCTTATCTTCATTGCCTGAAGATCTGGGACTGGATGAGGTTGCAGACTGGAAAGTGAATTGTCCTGATGCTGGCGAACCCAGCGTCAGATTGCGTGATAACTCAAAAGGCTTCAATTGGGACGCCCGGAAGGTGGAAGATTTCTGGACAAATGTGATTTCCGGTAAACCTCTCGATCCATTCAGGCTTAAATATGGCGATAACCTGCCAGAACTTCTGGATGGGGAACAAAGAGCCACGGCCATAGCATTGGGGTATTACAACCCCTGGGAAAAGAATGCGGATTCCTGGGAAAATATGCAAGGCGAGGGGATGCGGCGTTATGTGCCTCAAATTGAAGGACCTGCCGGTGTGCTTTGGATAGACATAGGAGATCATACAAACTCGACATCAAAAAGATCCTTTGTTATGCGCCTTGTCACGCATAACGATCCCTGGGGTTTCTTGCGCAATGTGAAAGGTGAATTACCGCAGGCTGGCCAAAAGCTCGCTTTTGAAAATTTTCTACGAGTGATCCGTTGTCAAAAAGAGATCCCTGCCAACGAGGCTTTGCCTGGCTGGGCGCGGGGAGATACCATTCCTTTGGCCTGGGCCTGGCCCTGGGATTCAATTACTCCAATGCCGTTTCCCCTGCTCTGCGAGCTTGCTGGAATAAGGACTCCCGAATGGGAAGAGTTTTTGCTTTTCAGCATAGAAAACAACCCCATATGGCAACTCGATTGCCCCATGCCTACAGCTTCAACGTACTGCTGGAAGAAAAAAATCTGTCAGCTGCTTAAACACAGGCAGGGAGAGGATTATAATCGACTCAAAAGGCTGGTTAAAATCATGCCGGAAGTCTTGTCAAGACGGATTCCGCTGGAAATAGAAATGGACAATATCAAGCCTAATTAGCCCCTTTCATATGACTATTTTATTGAACGGTAAGTTCAAAAAGCATTCGCCTCCCTTTCAGCAACCGCTTACAGCTGTTGATAAAACTTATTTACTACCAGATTAAAGGCATAAAGGTTTGGGAGATAAAGCCAATTCAATCGTAAATAAAAATAATCTGGTATTAAAGGCTTCACTGCTTTCACCAGGACATGCTGGGGAATACCAACAGGCAAGAGCAATGTGTCTGGAATTGAAAAGTCTGGGCCCAGGGCCCAGACTCTCCCTGATATATCAGTCATTTCCAGTGAATGGCATGGCAGGCGATAGCGACCTGTTTGCAAAAGATAATTTCATTTTCCCAGGAAGAAAAGGAGCTGGATTCACCTTTGAATTTTATACTTTTTCTACCCTTTACACCGCTTTAAGTTTCGATTTCAGGTCAGAAACATGTTTCATCCAATCTCCTGCCCCCGTCCTCTCCGCATCGTATCAGATATTTAACCCCTATATATTTCTATTGACCTTTGAGGTAAATACCCTTAAAATTCATTTAGGTAGTCAGACGGGTTCTACAAGCAGTGGTCATCCACAAGTCTGATTGAAAGCCAAAAATTTCCATGCGTATCAATGCAGGATAATTTTTGGCTTTTACTTTTTTAACTCTTTTTTATTCCAGGGGAAAACGCCGTGGTGGCTATTCCGTACCCTTTCAAGATCGTTCTTGCCTGTTGCGCGCTCATAATCACAGGACTGGGCATTCCAGTGAATTGCGCGGGTCTGTTTTATTCAGGTGTGAGCCAATCGCTTCATGTCAGTATCGGCGCGATTAGCCTCTATATTACAATCCAGTATGCTGTCGCGGGCTTCATACTGCCGCTTGCTGGTCGCCTCCTGCAAAAGTACGGGGGGCGAATTGTCCTTACAGGCGCAGTTATTATGGATTCCATTGCCTTCGGTGCACTCTGCGCCGCAAAAAACATTTGGATCTTTTATGTGGCTGGCGTGTTTCTTGGCATTGGTAGCGCCTTCCTCATATATCTTGCCATACCGGTTCTAATAACCAACTGATTGGAACGCAAAACTGGTCTCGCCATGGGCATTTCTTTTTCTGCAGCCGGCATCGCGTCAGCTCTGGCAAGTCCACTCATCACCTGGACAATCACTGAAGTTGGTTGGCAAGCGGCTTATGCGATATGTGGTATGGTCATGGCCGCCATATCCCTGCCCTTCACCTTGTTCATAGTACGTTCCACCCCTGCTGAAGTAGGACTTAAACCATATGGAGCAAATTCTGGGGATGTGAGCATTGAATCAAAGGCGGGAATCAATCTTAAAAGCGCATTGCGTACGCCAAGCTTTTACTGCGTTTTCATCTTCGCTGGTCTTATAGGCATCACTTCAGCCTTTCTTTTTCATCTACCGGCATGTATGAGTGAATTTGGTCTGACTCAGATGGAAGCCGCCTCAATCCTCTCTGCTGCCGTTATCGGAATAACATGCGGGAAACTCGGTATAGGCTGGCTTAATGATTTGCTGGGTGTCAAATGGGCCGCTCCCATTGGCGTAGGACTGGGGCTTCTGGGGATGGTCCTTCTTATTTCCAGACCAGGTCTCCTCATAAGCCTTGCTGCGGGACTCTGTTATGGCATCGGTTTTGCCTGCACCGTACTGGAACCTCCGCCACTGGTGAAAAAAATCTTCGGTATGGCAGATTACAGCGTCATTTATGCCTGTATTATGACCTTTTCAGCTTTAGGCTGCGCATTCGGAGCCACCCTTATTGGCGCGGTTCGTGATATGGCACAGGGTTACAGCGCCGCTCTTTCCCTGCTTATTATTTTACAGGCTGGAGCCATCGTTTCCTTTGCTGCTGCTTTGCTCACCGGAAGATCCGTGGAAAGGAGCTGGCAAAAGCATGCTTCATAAAAATTCTATCATCAAACCCGTTAACATCTATGGCGATGTCATTGCCCCCGTACGGTGTAAGACCCTTGTCCCAATCTGTGCCTGGCAAGCTTGTGGAGAATATTCCATAATTCTGACAGTTACCCAAAATGTTTGGATAAATGTAAAGGCAGCCCTGCCAGAAAGTCTCCTGGGATTAAACGGGCAGGCGCAGACATGAGTATACCCTATTTCCTATCAAAGTGATTGAACGGGACTTAACCCGCTCCAGATCATTTATGACATTAGCAAAACCGGACCGAGAAATTCCCCGGTCCGGTTTTATATGGTTGGAATAATTTCCCTGTATCGCTCCAATGCGTTGCGCAGGGCATGAATCACGGAATTGGTAATCAGAAGATAGGAATTGGAGCGGATCCTTGCGAGCAGGGGCTCGAGATCGTCATCCATGCAATGGCCCCTGATGATTTCCGCAAAGTAATCACGGGCAAGGGGACTCGGCAAGTTAAGATAGCATTCCACCACGCAATGCGATGACTTGTTTATGAGCAACTGGCAATACAGGGTATGAAATGCGAACATGACAGCAGTGTCGCGAGGAGGCTGTGCATAACCGCCCAGGATAAAACATTGTTCATGAATCTTCATGCCGAATCCCGTTCATTGAGGTTTTTAGAGAATCATATTTTCAAGATCTCGAATATCAGATAGATTTTCTATATCCATTATTGTGGAAAATAGCCTGCTTGATCTTTCTTCGGGGAGAACGCCCCGGCATTGCGCCATGAACTTTTCACGCACTTCAGCCTCTGAGAGTGGATTGCCTGCGCTACCTCGGGGGTTGACAATCTCACATTCATAAGTTTTGCCATTTGCCACAAGTGTTACTCGTGCGCAATACCCCATTCCTGGACCGAGATTGTCCATGGCAGGCTCATGAATGACTTCCACTTTTTTCATGGCTTCAGCCACTTGCGAATCTTTAATAAAGGCAGGCTCAAACTGTTGCGCACCGAGCTGGCCAGAGACAAGCAGAGCTGCTATACAAAAACCGATATGCATCTGGGCGCCTGAAACCGCTCCGGGTATATAGTCAAAGCCACAATGCAAAAAGACTGACTTATTGACATGTACTGTAATCTTCTTAACATCTTCTGGCGCAATATTGTTTTCCCGTAGAATATCACGTACGCCGTCCACGGCACTACTGACGGAGCCAGCAGTTGGGTAATACTTGATGCCTGTTCCCTTACATAGGAAATCTCCATCACCGATGGATTCAATTGGCGATGGATCATATTTACCTGAAAGCGTGGTGAGGAAAGAGCCATAAACATTATCAAATATTTCACTGATGCCAAGCAAGCCCTTTCTTGCCATAATCGCGCCATTGACCCCGTGCATACTCGCATAGGGAGCCTGCATCCCATGTATATTTGATGATAACTGCGCGCTCATGAGTCCAGAGCCAAAATCGCCTGCGATACCGATTGCGTTCAATGTCTGCTCTTCAGTGAGACCATAGATTCTTGCGGCAGCCGTTGAAGCCGCAAAAGGCGCCACCACAGAGGCAGGATGGTAGCCACGGTGACGGACCTCCGGCATAATCGCCAGCGCGACACGGATCATGGTTTCATAGCCCGCCAAAAGGGTGGTCAGAAACTCCTTGCCGCTTACGACCCGTCCGCAATCATCAAGAGCAGCAAAGGCCGCGGGTATAA
>CAYNKM010000160.1:0-4690 GCA_964397795.1 uncultured Desulfovibrio sp.
TTCGTCCTTTTCCGCGCGCGGTATTGCAATAGGCATCTTTTATCCGGTATTATTAAAATATACAGACTGATTAATGGCTTTATAAAAAAGAGTATTTTTACCCTTATTATTTGAAAATGGCAAGAAAAAAGAGAGGTAAAATCTTGCGGGAAGGGATAAAAAAAGACAGTCCAATTCTGGACTGTCCAACAAGTAAAAAGCGGATTCTTTTTAATTATTGACCATAACTTTGGCAGGACGCAAAGTCCTGTCATTCAACTTGTAACCTCTTTGCATAACCTGGCTGACCGCGCCTTTTTCCAGATTCTCATCGGGAAAAATCCCGATAGCCTCATGGATTGCGGGATCAAATGCCTCTCCCTTTTCCCCAAGAGCCACAAGACCATTTTTACCCACGGCGTCAAGAAGCTGTTTGCGGGTCATTTCAATTCCCTGAATCATGTCCTTGCAGGCTTCGTGCTGAGAGCCATACTGCAAAGCCAGATCCAGATTGTCCAGGGCCGGAAGAAGATCGCGTAAAACCTTTTCTCCCGCGTAACGCATCTGCTCCTGATGCTCGCGTTTGAGGCGTTTCTGGAAATTATCCATTTCTGCCGCCATGCGCATCCGTTCTTCCTTCAGCTTTTCTTCCAGAAGTTCAGCTGAATTATCAGGAGTTTCTGCCTCTTCTTTTTTTTCTTCCGAATGCTGTTCTCCGAAATGAATCTCATCTTCCACTTCCGGAATTTCATATTCAGGCTTATCGGTTTCCGGATCGGGCTGTTCCTCTTTCTGCGGTCTTTGCGCATGTTGCCTTTGAAGATAGGGATGCATATTATTATATGGATTAACTCTGCGTCTGCTCATATTTCCTCCAGATCTGGTTCATTTTATTATAAGGAAAATATATTAAGAAAAAAATTATTTATCTGTTGTAATATGAACTTCAGAACATGCAATAAAAATGGTTATCGCCAATATCTGACGGTAATGCTTTAATTGCCTGTATTTATATGTCAAGTAAAGGTTTCCTGTAAAGATTAATATATTAAATATATAATTTTTAAATATCAAATAATTTTTTGCAGGATTATCCATATGCCGGCGGAAAAATAACAAATTTCCGATAGGTAAAGTATCTCGACATTTAAAAAAAATTGAAATAAAATAAATGGATCGAGGTAGAAAATGGGTTGCCGCATATTAAATGTATCTTCAATACAGGGATGGGTTGAATCTTCAAAATGGCTTGAGGAAAGAACCAGGCCAAATCCAGAGATAGAAAAAAGCGTCAGAGAAATCATCCAGTCTGTTGAGCAGGGAGGAGACACGGCGCTTCTGGAATATACCAGAAAATATGACTGTCCGGCTTTTGATCTTCCTTTCAGGATCAGTCAAAGGGAAATAGCGCGCGCCGCTGCCTCTGTATCCGCGGAAAGCAGGGAATGCATAAGCGAGGCAGCTCAAAACATCAGGACTTTTCATGAAACTCAACTGGAGAAATCCTGGTTTATTACCCGACCTGACGGGAGTATTCTTGGTCAGAGAGTTCTCCCGATTGAATCCGTCGGCCTTTATGTGCCAGGCGGGCAGGGTGGGAAAACTCCTCTTGTTTCCAGTTTATTAATGAATGCGATTCCAGCGCAGGTCGCGGGATGTTCGCGGCTTGCTGTCATCACACCTCCAATGGACAATGGAGAAGTTAATCCATATTTACTGGCCGCGGCTCATTTGCTGGATATAGAGGAAGTATATAAATTGGGAAGTGCCTGGGGAATCGCGGCCCTTGCCCTTGGCACAAGTACCATTCCAAAGGTGGACATGATCGCTGGCCCTGGCAATATTTACGTGACTACAGCCAAAAAGCTTCTCCAGGGACTGGTTGGAATAGATATGTTGGCGGGACCGAGCGAGATTTTCATTATCGCGGACAGTAGCGCGAATCCGGAATGGGTCGCCTCCGACATGCTGTCACAGGCTGAACATGATTCTCTGGCAAGCGCAATCTGTCTTGTGACTGACAGACGTCTTGCGGACAGCATCTATGCGGAGATAACAAGGCAGCTTATTACCTTGCCGCGCAAGGAAATAGCGAACAAGGCTCTGAAAAACTGGAGCTGTATTTGCGTATGCCCAAATAAACGCTTGGCCATAGAAATCGCGAATTTAGCGGCGCCCGAACATCTTGAATTATGCGTCAAGGATCCCTGGGCCATCCTGCCCTATATTAAAAATGCTGGCGCGGTATTTCTGGGTCAGCATAGTCCGGAAGCAATCGGGGATTATTTTGCCGGTCCCAATCATGTGTTGCCAACTCTTGGTACCGCCAGATTCGCTTCCGCTCTTTCCACACAGTCATTTTGCAAAAAAACAAGTATTATCGCGGCCTCCCGGGCCTTTGTTCATAAAAATATGGATGCCATCACAGAACTTGCGCGTCTGGAAGGACTGGAGGGTCACGCAAGGTCGGTGGAAGCAAGACGGGATAATTTGCCTGAATAAATTCGGTTTATTTACATTATTATAATTATAAGGTTTTTATGGAAGTTGTCACCAATACGGATATTGATGCCTATCCCCTTTTATCCCGGGGGAAAGTGCGGGATATTTATGAAATTGACAAGGACAGTCTGCTGATTATAACAACAGATCGCATGTCCGCATTTGATATTGTATTACCCGTTCCTGTTCCTTTTAAGGGAGTTGTCTTAAATCAGCTTACGCTTTTCTGGATGGACAAATTCAAGGATATCATTCCCAACCATATCATTGAAAGCGATGTGGAAAAATTTCCAGAAGCCCTAAAACCATGGCGGAATGTGCTTGAGGGGCGATCAGTCATAGTGAAAAGGGCGGAAGCCCTGCCTGTGGAATGTATAGTCAGGGGTTATATTACAGGATCTGGCTGGGAATCTTATAAAAGTAATGGCAAAATTTGTGATCAGGTCCTGCCGCCCAATCTTGTGGAAGCCCAGAAGCTGGAAAATCCGATTTTTACGCCAACTACCAAAGCCATGCCGGGTTCTCACGACGAGTCCATTTCCCTGTCTCAAACCGCGGAATTGCTTGGGGAAAAAACAGCTTCCCAGATTCGGGAATTTTCCAAATCCCTTTATCAGGCTGGTTCGGCTTATGCCAGGCAAAAAGGAATTATTATTGCGGATACCAAATTTGAGTTTGGGATAATTGACGGGAAAGTGCATTTGATTGATGAAGTGCTCACTCCGGACTCTTCCAGATTCTGGCCGCTGGATAAATATAAACCCGGGCAGTCACAACCCAGTTTCGACAAGCAGTATTTAAGGGACTGGTTAAGGAATTCCGGCTGGAATTATAAGCCGCCCGCTCCTGATATTCCTGAAGATATTATAAGGAACACTGAGGGGAAATATCAGGAAATTTATCATAAATTATCAAAATAACAAGAAAAAATCATCAGGGGGAAAGCCATGTTGCTTGAGGGGAAAAAAGCGCTTATTATGGGGCTTGCCAATAATCGCAGTATTGCTTACGGCATTGCCTTGTCACTAAAGGAGCATGGCGCTCGTCTGGCTTTCAATTATGTGGGTGACGCCATTAAAAAGAGGGTGGAGCCATTAAGTCAGGAATTGGGAGGTGAGTTCACTTTTCAATGCGATGTAAGCAGTGATGAGCAAATATCTGAAGCCGCTGAAATCGTGAAGGAAAAATGGGGCACTCTTGATATTCTGGTTCATTCTGTCGCCTTCGCGAACAGGGAAGACCTTACCGGTCGTTTTATTGACACGTCAAGGCATGGATTTTAGGTTGCGATGGATATATCCGCTTATTCCCTTACGGCGCTTTGCAGGGCCTTCGAACCCCTTTTTTCCCAAAACGCTTCTGTGATAACAATGACCTATCTTGGTTCAAGCAAAATTATTCCGGGTTATAATGTCATGGGCGTGGCAAAAGCCGCCCTGGAAGCCTCGGTCCGTTATCTGGCTTTTGATCTTGGCACGAAGGGAGTCAGGGTTAATGCCATAAGCGCGGGTCCGATAAAGACTTTAGCTGCTTCCGCGGTGTCAAGTTTCAAGGATAGTTATACTTGTATGCAGGAACATTCCCTGTTACATCGCAATGTAAGCGCAATGGATGTGGGCGGAGCCGCGGTTTTTCTCGCTTCGGATCTTTCCACCTCCGTAACAGGCGAAGTTTTGTTTGTTGATAGCGGGTTCAATAAAATTGGAGCCTCAAAATAAAAAGGGGAGCCACTTTATAGCGGGATTATGGTTATGGATTATGGACTTTTAAATTTTCTTGGTATAACCATTATGATGGTTGTCGGCCTTTGGGCATATCAGTACGGATATAAAAAACATATTAAAAAGTCGGGCAGAAAAGAAGACAAGTAAACAGAGGCTTATTTGGGAATTTATATGGATGCGATTGAAATTTTCTGGTCAGTGATATTTGTCACAGGCATTCTTTTTTTGGCTTACTGGATACGCAGGGCAACAAAAGACACTCCTTTTGAACATAATCGTCCCTGTACGCCGCGAGTGCAGCAATTAAAACATATGGAAGATCCCGGGGCAAAAGGAAAAAAAGAAAATTTATGGTAATAAGGGACTTGTCAATCAAGCTATAAGAATTATATATTCTTTTCAGCAAAAAAATCTGGAAAGGTGTCCGAGTTGGTCTAAGGAGCACGATTGGAAATCGTGTGTGGGTAACACCACCAAGAGTTCGA
>CAYNKM010000161.1:0-1996 GCA_964397795.1 uncultured Desulfovibrio sp.
ATAAAACATTGATTCTCCAAAAAATATCTTACCCAAAGCCACGCCATAAAGTCCTCCAACCAGTTCCCCATTTTTCCAGGCTTCAAAGGAATGGGCAAAACCAAGCTTATTTAAATTAATATAAGCTTCTTTCATTTCATCTGTGATCCATGTACCTTCTTTCCTTGATAATGCGCATTGTGATATTACATTTTCAAAAGCGTGATTCATGGTCAGACGGAATGGGAATTTTTTAAGTTTTCTTTGACTGCGACTACTTAAATGAAATTTTTTGGGAAAAAGAACCCAGCGAGGATTGGGTGTCCACCAATAAATGGGATCGCCTTCGGAATACCAGGGAAAAATTCCCCTGCTATAGGCAAAAATTAGCAATTCTGGTGTCAGGCTTCCCCCTTGACAAAGTAATCCTTCTCTCAATGCCAGTGAGGGAATGGGAAAAGGCGCGTAATATTCTGTTTCTGATAATCCGGATTTATTCATGATTTTTGGACATCTTTATAATGAGAGGACTGGATGGCTACGGGATGGGCTGGAGACAACGCTGTTAATGATCAAATCAGGGGCAGTATTGAAGATGAGATTAGACGTGTGAGATCTGCTCTTCCAAATGGAATAGGTGCGGATTTTTGTGACGAATGCGGAGAAAGCATTCCCGAGAGTAGAAAAAAAGCCCTGCCAGGCGTAAGGCTTTGCCGCGATTGTCAGGAAGAACTGGAACAAAAACAGCAAAGATTTCATATTTATAATCGTAAGGGAAGCAAGGGCAGTCAGCTTCGTTAAAAATAAAAAGCCGGAGTGAGTCGCTCCGGCTTTTTATATTAATTAATCCACCAATTCAAAATCCCTGGATTTTTTTTCAGATTGAGGAGTATTTCTGTTGTTCTCATTCTGATTGCTAATTTCCAGTTTTCCGTCCTTTACGCTTATTTTGGCTTTTCCGCCTTTTTTCAGACTTCCGAACAGGAGTTCATAAGCAAGTTTGTCTTCTACTTCAGTTCTGAGAAGCCGGCGTAAGGGGCGAGCGCCCATGGAAGGATCGTATCCCTCTTTTGCCAGCCACTGTCTGGCCTTATCAGTAACAGACAGGGAAACTTTTCTGCTCTCAAGGTTGGTTTTGATTTCATTCATAAATTTGTCAACTATTGAAAGCATCATTTCCTGGCTCAAATTATTGAAAGGCACAAGCGCGTCCAGCCTGTTGCGGAATTCCGGAGAAAACAGATTTTCAACTGCCTTCAAACCCTTGGAAGCGGAATTATCCTCCACTGTTGATCCAAAGCCTATGGAATTTTTTGACATTTCAAATGCCCCAGCATTTGATGTCATGATAATTATGACATTTGAAAAATCAGTTTTTCTTCCCGTGTTATCAGTCAACGTTCCATAATCCATAACCTGCAACAGGATATTGAAAATATCTGGATGAGCTTTTTCGATTTCATCAAGAAGAACTACGGAATAGGGGGCTTTCCGCACAGCCTCTGTCAGCAATCCTCCCTGATCAAAGCCAATATATCCTGGAGGCGAACCTATAAGACGGGAGACTGAATGTTTTTCCATATATTCGCTCATATCATAGCGAAGGAACTCAATCCCCATAATTTGGGCAAGGCTTTTTGCAACTTCTGTCTTGCCAACGCCAGTTGGTCCATAAAAGAGGAAGGATCCCGCCGGTCTTTGAGCCTGGGACAATCCCGCTCTGGCGCGTAAAATTGCCCGATTAATAATGCTGATTGCTTCGTTCTGGCCAAAAACCATACTTTTTAAGTCTTTTTCAAGATTCGCCAGTCTTGTCCTTTCCTTGCCGGAAACTGAACGTACCGGAATTCCCGCCATTCTGGCGACTACCCTTTCCACATCGGCCATTAAGACCTGGGATTCCTTGGATTGATCCGGATCAGTCGACTGGGAACGAAGGCGGACGGAAGCTCCACATTCATCCATTACATCTATGGCTTTGTCCGGTTGTAGGCGATCCCGAACATGACGGGTAGTA
>CAYNKM010000161.1:2006-4686 GCA_964397795.1 uncultured Desulfovibrio sp.
ATTGCTTTAAGAATATTTGAGCCATATTTAACGTGATGGTGTTTTGCATATCTGCTTTCAAGACCTTTCAAAATAGCCAGGCAATCCTCCTGATTTGGTTCCCTCAAATCAATTTTTTGAAAACGTCTGGCCAATGCCCGATCCTTTTCAAAATGAAGCCGAAACTCTTCGTAGGTGGTGGATCCAATACAACGGATTTCGCCATTGGCCAGGGCGGGTTTGAGCATATTGGAAGCGTCAAGGGATCCCCCGCTGGTAGCCCCCGCTCCTACTATTGTATGAATTTCATCTATAAATAAAATCGCGTCGGGCATTTTTTTCAAAGTTTCAACCAAAGCTTTAAGTCTTGCCTCAAAATCACCTCTATAGCGCGTACCAGCAAGAGCTGCCCCCATATCCAGAGCGAAGATGCGGGTATTTGCAAACATTTCTGGAACATCACCTTCCGCTATTCTATGAGCCAGACCTTCAGCCAATGCTGTTTTGCCAACGCCGGGATCGCCCACGAAAAGAGGATTGTTTTTCCTGCGCCGGCACAATACTTCGATTGCCCTTTCAAGTTCCTGTTGACGACCGACAAGGGGATCTATTTTTCCTTCCCTGGCTTTTTTGGTCAAATCCACGGTAAATTCGGAAAGAGGATCATTTTTTCCCCTTCCTTCATCTTCTTCCCCTTTTGGACAGTAACTGGAAGATGAATTGCCCTCTTGACCAATCCTTGTTACCGAACTGATAAGGTCAACCCGTTCAATACCTTGTTTATGAAGAAAATAGGTCGCATAGCTTCCTTCTTCTTCGATGATAGCAACAAGCAAATCGCCCACTTCAATCAGTTCCCGGCCAGAGCGATGCACCTGGTTCATGGCGCGTTCAAGGACTCTTTGGACTTCGTCAGTCTGGGCAATTTCATATTTGCCATCGTGGGAGACAATCTGAAGTTCGGTACGAAAAAAATGTTCCAGCTGATCTCTTAATAAACTGATTCCCGCTCCACAACCTTCAAGGATTGAACGGCCAGCGCTATTTTTACAAATAGCATATAAAACATGTTCAACTGTCAACAAATCATGTTTGCGCCTTTGAACTTCAATAAGCGCGTCGCGAAAAACATTCTGGACATTTTTGCTCAACATATTTTCACCATTTCAATTTATAATAACTACTCTTTTTCCATTGTGCATTTAAGAGGATAGCCAGCCAGTCTGGCGTCTATTTTAACCTGTTTTACCTTTGTTTCCGCTATTTCCTTTGTATATGTTCCACATACGCCAATACCTGTATTATGTACTCTTAACATAATGTCCGTGGCTTCCTGAATACTTTTATTAAATATCTTGCACAGGATGGCCACCACAAAATCCTGGGTAGTATAGTTATCATTGTGAAGGAGAACTTTATACCTGGCTGGTTCGTCTATATCTTTTTCCGTACGGACTATTTCATCAGTCTGTGTTGCATTGTCAGTCGACATTTTTTCTACCGCCTGAAAAGGTATAACCAACTAAAAACGGGTAAATTCCCAGCTTATATGAATTATTTTAAACCCAGGGATTTCCGGATTTCATTTTTCTCGGAAGTTTTAAAAACAAGGCTTGGCAAATTATCCTCTTCCTTTCCTGAAATCCACTTTTCATATAATCTTGTATAACTTGTGGTGCTTATTTTGGAATTGTCAAGATTTAGCAATTTGGCCATATGATTAATAGCGTCACATGAGCCTTCTATTTCAAGGCAGTTACAAAAAGTAAGCTTGTCCATATCTACCTGTACTATTTGCCTGCCGCTTTCAATATCAAATGAATATTTCCAGCTTTCCCTCAATTTTTCATAAACAAGGGATTCCTTGTAACCCATCTGCTCCAGAATCTTGTTAAAGATCTCCGCGTCACCCACTTCAGTTTCAAGCTCTTCACGGATCTTGCATAAAGCGTTATCATTCTCTTCAGCCTCGGCTGGACCCTTTACAGTAAATATATTATATTTCCTGGTGGCTTCTTCTATCAACCTCAATCTGACGACCCTTATTTCCCTTTTACAGGAAGGATCCGTATTGCCATAAAGGATATTGGTTTCAAAACGGATTCCCTCATAAATTGCTCCCAATTCCTTGAGTTTAATCCGAACGCTGTCAAAATCCACATCAAGATATTTTCTTTCTGTTTCTAACGCCATGTCAATTTTTCTTATGAAAAAGGGTTTGTTGAATTTGAGCCAGAGTGGTACAAGACTGGCCATACTTTAAACCGTCTTTTTTTACGGAAGAGCAAATAATGGGATCAAAGCCCAGTCGTCTTGCCTGCGCGAATCTTTGCTGATGGCCGGCAACTGGTCTTATTTGTCCGTTTAAATCCACTTCTCCCCAGAATATGCTCTTTTCAGGTAAAGGTATGTCATAATATGAAGAAAGAATGGCCGCTTCAAGAGCCAAATCAAGCCCTGGTTCCGTAAGTTTGATTCCTCCGCCCACCTTGGCATAGATATCGACCTGACCGAAGTTTAATTTAAGTCTTTTTTCCAGAACTGCAAGAAGAAGATGCAATCTGTTTACGTCAAATCCCAGCGCTGTCCTTCTGGGTATATTTAAAAAAGTTCTTGAGACCAGCGCCTGTACTTCAACAACCAGAGGTCTCTGTCCGTCCATCGCCATCACAAGCGCTGTACCGGAAAGGGATGGGTCACG
>CAYNKM010000162.1:0-4684 GCA_964397795.1 uncultured Desulfovibrio sp.
GTGGTGGCGATGATTTATGAAGCAAGGCCGAATGTCACAATTGACGCTTCCATTGTCGCGATCAAGGCCGGCAACGCGATAATTCTGCGGGGGGGAAAAGAGGCCCAGGAATCAAACCGCTTTTTAATCTCGCTTGTGCGACAAGCCCTGCAAAAGGCTGATCTGCCTGAAAACGCCGCCCAGTTGCTTTATCAGGGTGGACATGAGGCGGTTTGCATACTCTGCCGGCAAAATGGATTAATCGATCTGGTTATTCCCAGGGGAGGAGAAAAGCTTATAAAGGCTGTATGTGATTGCGCGACAGTTCCCGTTCTCATGCACTATAAGGGAGTATGCCATGCCTATATTGATCAGGAAGTCAATCTGGAGCAGGCCTGCGAAATAGTGATCAATTCCAAGGCGCAAAGGCCTGGCGTATGCAATGCCCTGGAATGTCTTTTGGTAAACAGAAATATCGCCTCTGAATTTTTGCCTCTTGTTTCCCAAAAACTGCTTCCCTACGGGGTGGAATTGCACGCCGCCCCCGAATATCTGCCTCTTTTGGGCAAGTTTGCCAAAGTATTGGAAGAGTCCGATTTGGGAAAAGAATTTCATTCACTAATTTTGGCGGTAGTAATTGTGGATGATCTGGATCAGGCAATAAACCATATAGATAAATACGGTTCGCGCCATACGGATGTCATCTGTACCACAAATTATGAACACGCCATGCGCTTTTTACGGGAGGTTGACTCCTCAATGGTGGCGGTTAATGCTTCGACCCGTTTCAACGATGGGGGCCAGCTGGGACTTGGAGCGGAGATTGGAATATCCACAAGCAAACTTCACGCTTTTGGACCAATGGGTGTCAGGGAATTGACTACAACAAAATATGTTGTTCTTGGAGAAGGACAAATCCGCTCCTGATCAATGGGCCAACTTGCTTGCCATACTGTCATTTAATATGATTAAATCCAGAGGCAATCAAAATCTCTCCAGATTGAAAATTTTTACATAATATTTTATTACTGAAATATTCACATTATCTATGAATCAAGAAAATTCCCGAAAAGGCCTGCTTATTTATGGAGGTTCATTTAACCCAATTCATATAGGTCACTTGCGGCTTGCGATTGAGGCAAGGGAATGCCTGAGGCATTTTATAGGAAAGATAGATTTTATTCCGGCGTTTTCACATCCCTGGAAAGAGGACACGAGCCTTCTGCCCTTTAATCTTAGGGTAAAAATGGTCAGGGCAGCCATTGAATATTTGCCCCAGGCTTTTTGCAATGTTCTGGAAGAGGGACGGGAAGGGCCATCTTATACGCTTGATACCATCAAGGAATATTCCAGAAAATATAACAGGGAAGATCTCTATTTTCTGGTCGGAAGCGAGGATTTCAAGCTTTTGCCCAAGTGGCACAGGGGCCTTGAGATAATAGATTTCTGTAACATTGTCGTCGCGCCCAGAGGCTTGTATTCCATAACCGATTTTAAGACGGAGGCACTGGATTTTTCACCAGGAGCAGTGGAAGACAAGGATATTATAAAGAACATATGCCTGTATGACGCATACTGTTTAAAAACTGAAAGGAATACGCGGATATTCTATTTGTCCATTCCCTGGCTCGATATAAGCGCCTCACGGATAAGAAAGCTTTGGCTGGAAGATTATAATATAGATTTCCTTGTTCCCTGGGCCGTTATTGAAATACTGGACAAGGATAAAATGCAGGTCAGGCAAAACTGGCTTTAGAAAATTTAAATATGTTAAATGTAGCGCCAAAAGAATTACGGGAAAATATAGCCCGCGCCAATGGATATTTAAGACGGAATGAGGTGCCGCGTGCCCTGTCGGCAATGGTTTCCGCATTACGGCAATTTGCGGGCGTCCAGCTTATGCGAGGTCCAAGGGCTGAACTTGATATTCAGATAAGCGAATTTTTAAACGCTCTAGTGCATCACCAGGTAATGCAGCCCTTGCTGGACCCCCACCATACGGGCAAGCCAAAGCCAATCCGTTATCAGGCGGGAAAGGAAGCCTCACTGGCCACGGTACTGGAAGGGCTGGCGAAGATCATAACTTCAGAGGCCGAGGCCGAAATACGCAAAAAAACTGAAGAGAGAATAGAGCGCAAAAAGATGCTTATTGAAACAGGCACGCAGCTTCTCAATGAGGGGCAGCTGGCCAAGGGCAGGGCTTTTCTTAAGAGGGTGGCAGAGGAATTTAGCGAGGACGAAGGCATCCGCGTTCAATTGGGGAAGATCTTCGCCGCAGCCGGCCAGTTAATGGAAGCGGCGGAAATGTATGAGGAATCCATGGAATATCAGCCGAGAGAGGTGGGCGGATATACAGGAGCGGTGCAGGCCTGGCTTGAATTGAGGGAATATGAGAAGGCAGAAAAGGTATTTCAGGCCATCCTGCGCACTTTCGGAGGTCATCATAACACCTATGGGAAAATGGCCAAAATGTATTGGGACTGGCGAAAACGCGACAAGGCGGAAGAGCTGGCCCTGCGCGCTCTGCAGGGAAATCCCGAACAGCCTGAGGCGCTGGAAGTGATGAACTCCCTGAAAAGGAAATAGGATACCCATTTTAAGGCGAAAATGTGAATTAAAGAGTTTAAAAAGCTCAGGCCCTCATTTAAAATGTTGACAAACTTTTAGCTTGTCCGTAATCTAAATATAACTATTTATTCAATATTATGAAAGTAACAGGAGGTTATGAGAAAGGTTTTTACGGTTTTGGCATGACAATAGCATACGGTTATTTAAAATTTGAATGAATAGTTTTTATCAGTTTAATTCCCGAATTTTCCTTAAGAATTTTTCAGGAATTAGTCAAATTTGCAGGGCTGAACATTTTGCGGCCTCTTTAATCTTTTAAATCTCTTTCAAAGTTTATCATTTTAAACTACTCTGTCCGGTTTCAGGATTTCCATTCAGGATGCCTTGGTGAGATTTTAGTTGTTTAAATCTCATTTTGAAAAAATGGAGGCTAGACGGCATTCGGGAAACCTGAATAATCTGAACCAAGGAAATGAAATGAAACTCATACGTCTGTTTTCCCTTTTAATCGTTTTTTGTTTTTGTTTATCATATAATAATGTCTATTCGGCGTCTTCAAAAAAATCTGAAGCCCAGGCAGAAAAAATCCAGAAATCCTCATCCGAAAGCCAATCGGTATCTGACATAAAAAAAACGGATGACGAGGAAAAACAAATATGGCTAAACCGCGTCAAGGGAAGTGAAATCTATACTGGAAAAGCGTCATGGTATGGCCGGGATTTTCACAACAAAAAAACGGCCAGTGGCATAAATTATGACATGTACACCTTTACAGCCGCGCATCGAACCCTGCCTATGGGTACTGTTGTAAAAGTGACCGATCAGAATAACGGCAAAAGCGTCATGGTCTGTATAACAGACAGGGGCCCTTATGTTCAGGGCCGGATTATTGATCTTTCCTATGCCGCAGCGCAGAAACTCAATCTGGAAGACAGGGGTGTGGCAAAGGTCGCGCTTGAGGTTATGAGCGATGAGCAGGGATCTCCCCTTAAATCGGGCCATGCCTATTATGTCAAATATAATTCTGATACAGGCAAGAAGGAGGTCGGCCCGTATAACGTGTTTGCCGATGCGGCCGCCATGCATGAGGCTATTCGTCAGGCTCATCCCGATGCTGAAGTTGTTATGGAAGATTCCAACAAATAATAAAATACCGGCCAGGCTTAAAAGCCTGGCTTTTTTATTTTTTATGAGAGTATTTTCTCTGGCTGCCAAAATATCGGCGTTTATTTTTTCAGTCTTTTTCTTTTCTGAAACGGCCTATTGCGCGTCTCTTGAAATAAGCAACCAGTCAAATGCGGAAATTCTGAATATCCTGGTTTCTCCTGTGGCTGGTGGGCAGGATTCGGTTTTTTTGAGACTGGATCTTTCGCCCGGATCTGAAGATAAAATTGAGAACCCGGGATTTCTGGCCAATTTGCGTGTGGATACGGGTTTGCAATTATGGGAATACCAGTCCATAGCCTTGCCCGATATTGATAAAATACTTTTTTGCGGAGATTATCCAGGCTGCATGGCAGTCCAGGATGAAAAAGGCGTTCCTGTTTATCAAGAGGTTGGATTGAAGGAACTTGTTCCAGGCAAAGGTGATAAACCCGTATGCGAATTAAACCGTTTCCATCCCATGATGCCCATGAAAGAGGTATGCGAAATTCTGGAAAAGGATTTGCCGCGGGATGACAATGGCGCATGTTTGACGGGATTGGGTTTTGCGGGAAAAGTGTGGGCGGCAAGGCTCGCGCCATTTCAGAATGGTCCCATAAATGAAAATTCCCTGCTTGAACATATGGAGTTAAGGAGGCCGCTTTCACAAGCTGACGTTATGGACGTGCTCAATACTCTATATCGGCAGGATTATGTTCCCTGGCAGGCGGAATTTCCCGGTCAGGACATGGATTTTGCCGATATGCCCTCCCTGAATGAGCTTGCCCGCAAGGATTTATTAAAAACATCTGTGGAAAAATTCCTCAAGGAGGGAGAAAAATTAAAGAAGAGCGATAAAGCGAATTACGTGGAAGCGAATATTCTCCTGGCGCCGGCCAAAAATCTGTCCGCCCTCGCCAACGCGGATAATCCGCCGGAAGACGTCCAGCTTTTCACAATGATTTTAAAGCCGCAAAGCTCCACGCTTCTTTTT
>CAYNKM010000163.1:0-4677 GCA_964397795.1 uncultured Desulfovibrio sp.
AGGAAGGGAGTAATAATGGGAGAGAGAGATTTTCCCAGAGCTTATGAAATGATAAAAAATGATCCTGCGCTTAATCTGGTTCAGGTATTTCATGACGCCGTATTTGTGCAAACGCCTCAAAAAACCGTTACGGCGCGCAATATTTCCCAAAAAAAATATCTTGAAGCGCTTAAGGAAAAGGAACTTGTTTTTGCGGTAGGGCCGGCTGGAACGGGTAAAACATATCTGGCTGTGGCAATGGCTATTTCAATGCTTCAGAAAAAGCAGATCAAAAAGATAATTCTGACCAGACCGGCAGTGGAGGCTGGAGAAAGGCTGGGTTTTTTGCCAGGGGATTTGGCAGAAAAGGTGAATCCCTATTTACGGCCCCTTTATGACGCCATTTATGATCTGATACCGCAGCCAAAAGTAGCCGCAATGTTTGAGAGCGGGATAATAGAAGTGGCCCCGCTTGCCTTTATGCGGGGACGAACCTTAAATAACGCCTTTATTATTCTGGATGAGGCTCAAAATACCACGCGGGAACAGATGAAGATGTTTTTGACCCGCATGGGATTTGGATCCAGGATGGTTGTAACCGGAGATATAACCCAGATTGATCTGCCGCTCCAGGCGGGTGAAACCCAGGCCAGATCTGGATTGATTCAGGCCCTTACCATATTGAAAGATGTAAAAAATCTTGCAATTCACCGTTTTGGCAAAGCTGACGTTGTTCGCCATCCCCTTGTGGGTTCAATAGTAAACGCCTATGACGAAGCCGAAAAAAACAACAAGGCCAACTAGCTTTTCCGCTCTGATTAAGGCCATCCGCCTTAAGGAAAATCTGGGCTGGGGCTTATGGATTCTGCTTTTCACTCTCCTGGCGCTTTCCCTTCTTGCAGGCGCAAATTTTAAATCGGCGCCCAAAATTTATGTAGCTGGCGATATAGCTCCCAATGATATTATTGCTGATCGGGATCTTATAATGGAAGATCCACAGGCAACCAAAGACAGGAGGAAGCAGGTTCAGGCCTTACAACCTCCTGTCTATGATTTTAGCATGGAGTCTTATAACCAGTTTCAAGGCAGGATTGTGGAAATTTTAAGAGCCTTGAACGGCAGCGGAGACAAAAAGTCTGATCCTTCCCTGCAGAGATTGATTGAAGATATTGGGCAGCCCGTAGCGGATGAAATTCTTCCCGCTCTTTCTACCCGGGAAGTGCAAACTTATATATTAAAAAAACTTTTGCCACAGATAAGGGAACAGCTTACCGAAGGTCTGGTCTGGGATATTCCATCCGCCAGGGTTGGCAGATCCGGATATATAGTGCGTAATCTGGATAATAATACTGAAATTGCCAGACCGGAAGTGAGAACCCTGACAGACGCTCAATCCTATCTGACAGATTTATCTTCACAATTAAGACAGGTCAGGGAACTTACGCCAAGATCCCGCAGGGCTATAAATATTTTATTAAGTTCTCTTTTGCCAGCGTCACTTACTTTAAACAGGGAAGCGACCCAGAGTAAATCGGCAGAAGTCGCGGCCTCGGTGTCTCCAGTATTTTACCAGATTCAAAAAGGTGAGGTGGTAATAAGAAAAGGAGACAGGGTAAGCAGGGAACAGCAATTGAAACTGCAAACCTTATATGAATATGCGGCAAATCCAATGATGTGGAAATTTGCCGCGGGAACGTTTATTATTTCAGTAATACTTTCTTTCGGATTTTTCATGTCTCCCAGCGGAAAGCCGGCATCGCCGCTGCATAAAAAAGATCTGATATTGATTTCAGTCATTCTTTTTCTGGCCGGACTGGGAGCAAAGGCGATATATATTGCGGGAATGCAGTTGAACAGTCCCGGTCTTCTTCACTCTTTTACAATAGCTTATCCCGTAGCCGGATATGTGGGACTGGTTGCCATGGTCTTTGCAGCCAGACGATATGCGACAATGAGTCTGCTTCTTTCCTTTTTTTGCATGATTATGTTCAGGGAAGGATATGAGATTTTTCTGTATTATTTTCTGGGCAGCATGCTATCCACATGGCTTGTGACCAAAGCCCAAAGCCGGCAGGATGTTGTCTGGAGCGCCATACCTCTTTCTTTGGGGCTTTTGCTAATTTTGAGCGGTATTGCCCTTATTGAAAATACTCCTTATCTTGAATTACCCATGCTTGCCATTTCCGTTTTAATTTGCTCCCTCCTATCCCTTATTCTTCTTTTCGCATTAAGTCCTGTTCTGGAGATGGTTTTCAGTTATAGCACAAGATTCAGGCTTATGGAATTAATGAGTCTGGATCATCCCCTTATGCAGGAAATTATGGTTACAATCCCGGGCACATATCATCATTCTCTTGTAGTCGCCAATATGGTGGAAGCTGGAGCCAGGGCTATCGGAGCAAACAGCCTGCTATGCAAGGTGGCGGCATTGTATCATGACGCGGGAAAAATCAATTATCCGGAATATTTTATAGAAAACCAGTTTGGAGCACCCAACAAGCATGATCGTCTCGCTCCTTCCATGAGCGCGCTTATTTTGCTTTCACATGTTAAAAAGGGGACTGAACTGGCGGATAAATACAAGTTGGGTCAGGAAATTTCTGATATCATAAGGCAGCATCATGGAACAAGGTTGATGAGCTTTTTCTACCAGAAAGCCTTGAACCAGGGAGAAAAACCGCTTGAAGCCGATTTTTCCTATCCGGGACCCCGGCCCCAAAGCAAAGAAGCGGCCATCTTGATGCTTGCGGATTCTGTTGAAGCGAGCAGCAGGACTCTTTCTGATCCCACACCGGCAAGAATAAAGTCCCATATAGACAAAATTATTAAAAATATTTTTGCGGAAGGTCAGCTGGACGAATCTGAATTAACCTTTAAGGATCTGCATTTCTTAAGTGAGAATTTCCAGAGAATCTTGACTGGTATTTTCCATCAGAGGATTGCTTATCCGGAAACAAAACTGAAGGCTGCCCAAAATGGCAAATCTGCGCCACAGGCGACAGCGTCATCTGATAAAGGAGAAAAAACAGAAAATAAGACAAATATACCACAATCTTCCGTACAGTTATCAAGTCCAAAAATTTAACGCCCCATACAACCCAGCCTGCGCCAATTCTGGATAATTTTAAATTATTCATATTGTTTCCATTCTTTCAGATATTTTATGAAAATTTATTTCCATTATAAAAAGATTCTGTTCCCAATTTTTTCTGATGAAATCGTGGAAATGCTGATCAAAGTTTTAAGGATTATAAAAAAACTGGACATTCCTGTATTTGATATAGAATTTCATTTTGTTAGCGATTCCCAGATTGCCTGGCTTAATAAACGTTATCTGAAGCGAACGGGACCTACAAATATTTTATCTTTTCCAGGCGGAGAAGATTCCCCTGGCAGCCTGGTATTATCCATTGATAGTTTTAATAGGGAATGTAAACTTTATGACCAGGATGAATATGAATATTTTTTATTTCTTTTATTACATGGATGCGGACATCTGGCGGGTTTGGATCACGGAACGGAAATGGACGCCCTTATTCAGATGTTTTATGACGAATTATTGAAAGATGATCAGGAGAAAAAATGACACATAATCTGGAAGCTTTTGAACCCCAAATCCATTGCGTTGGAACAGTCGATTCCTGTATGAATACGGCCTATGATTTGATAAAAGAAGATCGTTTCCCAATATGGGACAGCGTACAGGCCGATATGCAGACTGCTGGAAAAGGGCAGATGGGACGAAAATGGATTTCTTTACCTGGCAATATATTTTCGGCTATAAGGCTTCCCCCCTCACCGCCATTTAATAGTTCGGCAGCCGCCATTGCCATAGGCGCGCTATGTACAAGCGCATTAAGAAGTATGCGCTGCAGAATATATCTTAAATGGCCCAACGATTTGGTTGTCTTTCATGATGATGTGATAGAAAAAGTCGGTGGTATCCTCGTAGAGGATAAACCTTCTGGCATAATCGCGGGTATTGGAATAAATTTGACAAGCGCTCCTCCCGCGTCTGACATGGATCGCACATTTGCCCTAATCCCGGGAAAACTTGATTATCAGGGCAATGTATTGCCGGACAAATGGGAGTTCTGGAGATTGCTTGTAAAACACATCTTTTCAATTTATAAAAATGAACCTGTTTTTGATTCCATCTGGAGAAACCTTGCTGATGAATTCCTGCTCTGGCGCAGTCTCAAGGTCAGGATAGAGGACGGGGGAAATATAACCCGTGGTCAATTAATAGGCATTGCCCAAAATGGCGCGGCCCTGTTGAGAACTCCAGAGGGTGTCAAAGAAGTTATGCATGGTACGATATATCTGGAAGATATGGAAAATAACATATAATTTTTATTATTAGTTGATCTTTGAGGAAATTAATGGCCCGACAATCTTTTAAGGATGTTCAGAATTATTTAAAAGGCAAAGTCATTCTGGTAGCGAACAGGGGAATTCCGGCACGCCGCATTTGCCGCTCAATCAGGGAACGCTTCGACGCCATAGCCGCTATGACAGCGACTGATGTGGATAAAACCGCTCCGGCGGCTTCCGCAGCTCAGGAACTTATTCTCCTGGGAAATGAACCCAGGGCCTATCTGGATATTGATCTGATTATTGAAAAAGCCAAAAGACGGGGGGTTGTGGGAATACATCCCGGCTGGGGCTTCGCGTCAGAAGACACCCGATTCCCAAAAC
>CAYNKM010000164.1:0-4677 GCA_964397795.1 uncultured Desulfovibrio sp.
TTACCGCGTTTGCCAGAAGAACCATGAATCCATTATTGGGGCTTACGCCGCAGAGCTGGAGAATTACCGCGAGGATGGTAATCATGACTCCGCCCATTGCCATATAAAGCCCCATATGGAAAGGATAACTTCTCACCCAGAGAGTCCGGTTGTGTTCAAAGGTGGAATGCAGGAAGAAAATTTCCTGGCACATAACCTTAATCTCCAGCCAGTGATCAAAATGGTAGGGTTTTGTCCACCAGTTGTTCTCTTCCATATAGCTTCCGCCATAAGCATATTTTTTGGGACCTTCATGCGGAATGGGGTATATTTCCCATCTGACATGGAGGGGGCTTGCCTTATAATAATCCATGATTTTCAGGACAGACAGGCATATAAAACCCAAAAAGGCTATATAGCCCAAAATGTAAAAAAGCGCGTACATGAATTTCTCCATTGAATGGCGGGTGACAATTGACAGCCATTCTGCTTCTTGATGCCAGGCATCGGGTTAATCAGAAACTGGGCGCAAAAATCTGTCAGAAAAGGATCTTCCTGAAGAAACAAACCCATGATGCAACCATAAAATATAGATTTCTCCTTATACCATGAAAATTTTAAAATGAAAAGGGATTGAATTAGTTTAAACTATTAATCAGGCCAGCTTATCCGATAATATTTAATAATTTTTATATATAAATTATACGGGATTATATTTATGAATAATATAAAATTATTTAAAATTGACAAGGATAATGCGGAGGAGCTGGACGGTTATTTTGTTAATCTGGAAAGGGAGCTGCAAACGCTTGTCGAACGCCATTTAAAAAAACTGTTTGGAATTGATTTGCTTGCCCATGAATATTCCACCGGAAGAAGTCATCCAGGCCAGATTGATACCTTGGGACTGGATGAAAATTTTTGTCCGGTGATAATAGAATTTAAAAGACGTAATAATGAAAATATTATTTCACAGGGGCTTTATTATCTGGATTGGCTTCTGGATCACGAAGCTGATTTCAGAATGCTGACAGCGAAACGGCTGGGTGCGGAAATTGCCCAAAAAGTGGAATTTTCCGCTGCCCGTCTGCTTTGCATTGCTTCCGGATTTGGCAGATTTGACGAGAAGGCTGTAAGACGGATAGGCCGGAGAATTGAACTTGTCAGATACAGGTTTTTTTCTGAAGATTTATTGATGTTTGAAATGCCAGCACTGGAAAATGAGAATTTAATTTTATCACTTTCTCCAAAAGAGATTGGTGACAGGGATGCGGATGAAATTGGCATGCCTGTTTCTCTGCAGATGCGCATCAAGAATATGACTGACAATGCGGAAGATTTATATATTCAAATTCTTTCTTTTGCGGAATCTCTTGGAGAAGATGTGGGAATAAAGTTCCTGAAACATTATATAGCCTTAACCAGGTTTAAAAATTTTGCTTCAATTCAACCCATGAAAAATTTTATTAAAATCTGGGTTAATCTGAATCCTTCAGATATTGACCTGGAAGAAGGTTTTTCCCGTGATGTAACAAACGTGGGTCACCATTCCAGTGGAAATATTGAAATCGACATTCGCAATTCCGAAGAACTGGAAAAGGTAAAACCCCTGCTTGTTCAGTCGTACCAGATAAATTAAAGGGGAGGAATTATTAACCTTTTTCAACTGTATCAGGCGGCATAATTTCTATTGAAGACAGACAGGGTATTCCCATATTTTTTAAATCCCTGATATTTGCTTTTGCCACTTCAACCGAAGCTGCGGAACAGCAATCGGTACATACAATTGTGTTGTAATCCAGTGACATTGCATCTACCGCGGTCGCGCGAATACAGTTGGGATATTGCGTTCCGGTTATATAAACTTCGTTTACTTTCAGACTCCTTAAAAGAGTATCAAGTCCAGTTCCGAAAAAGGCGCTGAATCTTGTTTTATTTATTATATAATCTTCTTCATGAGGTTCCAGTTCTGAAACGATTTCTGCCCCTTTTGTACCGGGAACACAATATGGCTTTCCCTTTTTGAACAAATGTCTTCTTGTCATTTCCACATCAATACCCGATTGATGATGAAGCCTGATTATATGGATAATTATAAAGTCATTTTTTCGTCCATAATCCAGAAACTTTCTGATGGCGGGAATAGTCGCCCGTGCGCCTGCTACCTCCAATGGCGCTCCTGGCAAAATAAAATCATTAACCATGTCTATTACAAGGATTGCCTTTCTGTTTTCCATACTCATTGGTTATCCTGAAAGTTTATCAGATTTCTTAAATAAAAATACCCCATATGGGGTATTTATCAAATTTGCTAGTTATATCCTGTCTATATACACATTTTCCAGAAAATCATTCATTGCCTTGTCCGAATCTCTTATAAAATCCTTAAGCGCAAAATTTTTTTGGCAGTTCGGACAGCGCATATGAACTTCCGTACAGGATCTTTCTATATCCAGTTTATTGTTACAATCCGGACAATTAATTTCAGTATGCGCCGAACGGGGGGCAAAATAGTTCATTTTTTACTCTTATTAATCTGCCTGACGCCGGATAAAAGTTGGAATTTCAAACTCGCCACTATCATAGGTATAACCTTCCTTGCCCGGGTTATGCATTCCCATTTGCTGATTTGCATAATCGCCCTGGGGCTGATAGGAAGGTCTCATCGGTCTCTCATTATACCAGTTGACAGGTTTCTGATAACTTCTTTGAGCGGCGATGTTTTTTTCCTGTTCAATTTCTTCCGAAGGATATTGGGTACGCTGATATTGCTCGGATCTGGCGTCCTGTCGTTTGGTATTTACAGCTTTTCTAAATGGGGTAACATTATTCCTTTCCACAATTTCAACCACTTCTTCAACTTCAGGAACATGCGGCTCAATGCCTGTCGCAATCAGGGTTAATTGTAAATCATCCCCCATTTCTTCATCATAGGTTACGCCAAATATTATATTTATATCGGGATCTGTATTTATGTCATGAATCATGAAGCCTATTTCATTAACTTCTTCCATGGTCAGGGAAGAACTGGCTGTTATATTATATAATATCGCTTTGGCGCTCTCCAGGGATACGTCTTCCAAAAGTGGAGACATCAGGGCTTGCTGCGCAGCCTCTTTTGCCCTGTTTTCTCCAGACGCCCGTCCAATACCCATTAATGCCAGACCGGGAATTGACATGGTTGTCTTAACATCCGCAAAATCCACATTAAAATTACCTTCACACAAAATGACGTCGCAAATGCCACGAACCGCGTTTTTCAGGACTTCGTTGGCAAGCTGCGTCGCATTTTTAAAGGTAACCTTTTTTGTGGACATGCTTACCAGGCGATCGTTGGGAATAATAATAAGGGAATCAACATAATTCTGCAGTTCCTTGATCCCCTCGTTCGCCACGTTCATTCTTTTATTGCCTTCAAAGGTGAAAGGCTTGGTTACAATTCCAACCGTTAAAATACCCATTTCCTTGGCGGCATGGGCTACTATGGGCGCAGCTCCTGTACCTGTCCCCCCACCCATCCCGGCAGTCACAAATACAAGATCTGCGTCACTTATGATGTCCTTGATGGCGTTGACGCTTTCGAGGGCGGCGTCGCGTCCAACTTCCGGCTTCGCTCCCGCGCCAAGCCCGTTTGTAAGTTTTTCTCCGAGCTGGATTTTAAAGGGAGCCTGATTGCGTCTTAAAGCCTGTAAATCAGTATTCGCGCAAATAAATTGAACACCCTTGAAATTTGAATCAATCAATTCCTGAACGGCATTCCCCCCGCCACCGCCAACTCCAAAAACTTTAATCTTGGCCGTGCCAGTCAGACTTGTATCAATGTCATCTACTATAGATTCAGACATTTTATACTCCAATACCCAAAAATATTCGTGGTTAATTTCTAGTTTTTTTATAGAATTATCTATTAGCCTATTTCCAATTAAAAAGAAAGAGTGGAATGGGTATCTTTCAGGAAATTATGGAATAGGGTGGCGGGATTATTACTTAAAAATTCTTTTAAAGGAAAAGTGGCTTATCATTTTATCTTGCTTACCAGGATAAAATCATAATCCAGATTTATCTATGGCGATTGAAATTATCTGTATTTTCAATATCTTATATAATATTTTTTTATTGATGACAATTTCACAATACATATATTATAAAAAAAGGCGAAGCAGAAAATAAAGATATTTTACATATTTATTACGAAATATCCCTGAACCATTTTTTCATTCGCGCAAGAATGGCCTCAAAAATTCCCGATTCGTTATTCGTATTAAATTTTTTCTGTCCAGATTTTTCAAGTTCTGCCCCATATTTAAGCAATCCCACGGCAGTGGAAAATTTGGGACTATAGACAACATCCTTGAGGCCGCCTATATCACGCGGATACCCTATGCGGGTAGGCAAGCCAAAAATCTGTTCTCCAAGAATGGCACACCCTTCTATAAGTGACGTTCCTCCAGTAAGGACAATACCCGCGCCCAGCATATTCTTATAACCGGATCTTATCAGTATTTGGTCAACCAGGGAAAGGATCTCGGCCATCCTGGGTTCGCAGATAATGGCCAGCATATCCCGCGAAATTCGTCTGGGTTCGCGACCGCCCACGCTGGGTACTTCAATAACCTCGTCTTTGCGAACCATTGACGCCAGGGAGCATCCATATTTTATTTTGATCTTTTCCGCCGCGGCAATCGGGGTGCGTAAGCC
>CAYNKM010000165.1:0-2955 GCA_964397795.1 uncultured Desulfovibrio sp.
CGTCAAGCCTGTGTTTTTTTATGGCCTCCTCAATGGCGGCCTGGCCTGGTTCGGCGCAGGTATACATTGGATCATCGGCATAGACGACATCGGGAAACGTTTTTGCGGCATCCCTCACTTCGGCGCAATCAACCGTGCCTCCAATATTGGAGCCGCAATGACAGACAAAAACACCTATTCTCATGCTTCAACTCCACTGGGGGCCTTTTCATTTATGCGGTTAACAAGTCCTTTGGCGCTAACACATAATTGATCGAGGCCAAGATGTCTGGGAGAAATGCCCATGGCCAGGCCCATTAACTGGGTAAAATAAAGAACTGGAATATCAAAATAGCGGTCTGCGGCTTTGCCGGCCTGTTTCTGGCGCAGATCCAGATTCATCTGGCAAAGCGGACAGGCCACCGCAATCGCGTCAACTCCGAGATTTGAAGCCAGTTCCAGAATCTTCCCCGAATTGACCGCGGTAAGCTCCCGTTCCGGTATTCCAAAGGATGCGCCACAGCAGACTGTCTTAAGGGGAAAGTCAACCATTTCCGCTCCGCAGGCGGAAAGAAGGCTTTCCATGAGGGAGGGATTTTCAGGATCGCCAAAATCCATTATTTTCGCCGGCCTGCTCATAAGACATCCGTAATAGGCAGCGATTTTCAGACCCTTTAGCGGTTTTACCACCCTTTCCGCAATCTGATTGGCGGTAAACTCTCTACCAATCAACTGCATGATGGAAGTGGCATCCGGCAATTTTTCCGCCGCCGGCTCGTCAAGCAATTCATTTACCCTGCTCCTGAACTCCCCATCCTGCATTCTGTGCCAGGCCATGCGAAGGTTGGAAAGGCAGCTTGGACATGGTGTGGCGACTACTTCATAATTTTCCCGGGCGGCAAGATCCAGATTGCGGGAACACAGGGCCGCGGATAATTCGCTGTCCACAGCATGGGCGGGAGTTGAGCCGCAGCAATTCCAGCCGGGAAGTTCCTTCAATTCAATACCAAGTGCGGCGCACACCGCCCCGGTGGACTTGCCGTAATCCAGGGCGGAGCCTTCCTGGGAACAGCCCGGATAATAGGCCACCTTCATGGACGCACCCCCTCCTTTTTGGCCCTTTCCTTATATCTTTCCATAATTCTTCCCACCGCCGCGGCGCCCTTGTCGCGAGCGATATGGGGAAGGAAGGGCAATTTATGTTTTTTAAGAGCTTCCGGAGCCAAATCCAGATCTGTGCCCAGACGCAGGGATCTTAACATATAAAGAGCCATTGTTCCTATTTCGTAGGTGCGGCCAAAGGCCCTGACGGTATCCAGAAAGAAAACCAGAATTTTTCCACCTTCGGAACAGTGACATGGCCTTCCTGGCGCGCCATATGACGCAGGGTTTCCATAACTTTGGCCACGTCAATCTGGTTTGGACAGCGCAGGGAGCACATTGAACAGGAAAGGCAATACCAGATGGATTCCGAACCCAGAACTTCATCTTTCAGACCAAGCTGAATTCCCCTCATAATCTGGTTTACCTGCCGATCATAGACAATTCCTGCCGGACAGCCAGCGGTGCAGTTTCCGCATTGATAACAGGTGGTAATATTCTGGCCGCTGCGCCTTTCCACCTCTTTTGTGAAAGCGGGATCGCGTTTTTTATCCAGAGAAACAGCATTCATTATATCAACTCCAATCAGATATAAATTCGCATTTATCCTGGTGACAAAATCAATGATATTTATATTTATATAATAGCCCAAATATTGATTATGGGCAATTATCCTTTTTGATTATCTCATAGGCGGCCCTCAACCCAAGCAGATAGCTTTCTGATCCAAAACCGGCAATACAGCCTCTCGCAAGAGGAGATATGACCGAAAAATGCCGGAATTGTTCGCGCGCAAAAATATTGGACATGTGTACTTCAATAATTGGAGCCTTGCACATTGCAAGCGCGTCCGCCAGGGCATAATTATAATGAGTCCATGCTCCCGCATTAATAATAATCGCGTCAATTGGTTCGACAAGGCTCGCGTGAATTTTTTCCACCATCTCACACTCGCTGTTGCTCTGAAAAAATTCAAGCTCGCAGCCCAGTTCCGCAGCCAGTTTTTTCATGGCCGAATTTATCTCCTCCAAACTGTCTCTGCCATAGTAAACCGGATCGCGCTTGCCGAACATATTTAAATTAATGCCGTTCAGAACCAGAATCAGCATGACTCCCCCCATATCCATATCATATAAGGATAACAAATAACTTTAAATAACTTTATTGAATATAGACCGTTTTGTCTTTAGAATAAACCGCTTGTACCCCCAATATAATAAATATTTAATGTGCTGGAAAAATATGCCGGAAAAAAAGAGGATCGGACTGATTATTCATGGACAGGTGCAGGGAGTCGGATTTCGCCCCTTTGTCTGGCGACTTGCAAATGATCATTCTGTTACAGGTTTTGTAAAAAACACTTCCGCAGGCGTCCGTGTTGAGATTCAGGGAAAAGAGTCCAGTCTGTCCGATCTGGAAAAAAGTCTTGAAAATTCTCTCCCGCCTCTTGCCAAAATCACTGCCATTGAAAGGGAAGAGCTGAAAATCATTCCCAACGAAAATTCCTTCCGTATTGAAACAAGCTCCGGTCATGCCGGACAAAATGTCCTGGTAAGTCCCGACATTGGCATCTGCAAGGACTGCCTTGCCGATATACGCGATCCCTCCAACTTCCGCCATGCCTACCCATTCACAAACTGCGTGAACTGCGGCCCGCGCTATTCCATAACAAAAAAAATTCCCTACGATCGCGCAGGCACCGTCATGTCCTGCTTTGAACTCTGCGAAGACTGCGCCCGCGAATATGCCGATCCCTCCAACCGCCGCTTTCACGCCCAGCCCATAGCATGTGAAAAATGCGGCCCCGCAATATGGTATGTGAACAGGGAAAACCTGAAAAATGGATCGACAGGTCTCGATAGCCCTGATCCAATT
>CAYNKM010000165.1:2965-4639 GCA_964397795.1 uncultured Desulfovibrio sp.
AACACACCGGGAACCGTTGTTTCATAATGTCCGGCTTCTGTTGACACATTGCTGGAAGCCATCGCCCTTCTTCGTCAGAGAAAAAACCGTCCCCACAAGGCGCTGGCAGTGATGGCAAGGGACATCTCCTCTGTCAAAACTTTCTGCTCACCCGATGACGCCCAAATAAATCTTTTAAATAGTCCAGAAAAACCGATTGTCCTCTGCCCAAAAAAAGATTCTGGCCTTCTTCCTGACCCTCTTGCTCCAGACGTCCCCCATATCGGGGTCATGCTTCCCTATACTCCCCTGCACGCGCTGCTGTTTGACTGGCTTCTTGAACACGGGATGTCAAATCCGGTACTTGTCATGACGTCAGCCAATCCGCAGGGAGAGCCTATCTGCCTTGGCAACAGGGAAGCGCTGGCAAGATTGAATAACTATGCCGACTCCTGGCTTCTGCACAATCGTGACATACTGGTCCGCGTGGATGACAGCGTCACAGCGTCCAGTCCTGTTTCCGGCTCGGGCCATCTTTTTTTCAGACGGGCGCGAGGCTTTGTGCCCGCTCCCCAGAAACTTCCCAAAGCGAAGCAAAATCCCTGTGTGCTTGGCATGGGAGGGGATCTCAAATCCGCTTTTTGCCTGACGCGTTCTACTGAAGCCTTTATGAGCCAGCATATAGGGGATTTGGAAAATTTGGGCTCTCTGGCCTTTTATCAGGAAGCTCTGGCGCATATGCAAACCCTTCTTGAATGTAAACCGGAAATAATTGTCCATGACCTCCACCCCGATTTTTTCTCCTCCGCGATAGCGAGGGATCTGGCCAAAAAAAATAACGCGCTGTTAATTTCGCTGCAGCATCATGTGGCCCATGCCGCAAGCGTCCTGGCCGAAAATATGCATTATTCTCCCGCCCTTGCCCTGTGCCTTGACGGAACCGGTCTTGGAGAAGACGGCTCTATCTGGGGAGGGGAGCTGATTTATATGGATCTTTCCAGACCCTTCCATAAAAGGGTCGGATCTTTTTCTCCCTTTTTATTGCCCGGCGGAGAGAAGGCTATTCGGGAGCCATGGCGAATTGCCCTGGGAATGGATTTAATGTCTGGCAAGCTAAAAAATCCTGACAGGCGCGGCCAGATGATAGCCGAACTTGTCAAAAAGGGAATAAATTGCCCCCAGACCAGCAGCTGTGGCCGGCTTTTTGACGCCATCACAGCCCGGCTTGGCTTATGCGAAACGATCTCCTACGAAGGTCAGGCCGCCATACGCCTTATGAACTCCGCCTGGCCTATCCTCAACAATAAATCTGTAACGCCGGATTTGCCCGCACGTTCCTGGCTTGAAGAAAATAACGGCCTGTTCCTGATCAGAAGTCGGGAGCTTTTTAATGCTTGCGCCAGATTTTATGATAAAGGAGCGAGTCAGGCGGAAGCCGCCGCCTTCTTCCATCTGATTCTTGCCGACGCGCTTTGCGAACTCGCCCTGAAGGCTTCTCAAAAATATAATGTTCGCCAAATAGGCCTGTCCGGCGGAGTAATGCAAAACATACTCATGATTAATCTGCTCAATGAAAAACTGTCTGCAGCCGGACTTCAACCCCTCTGGCATAGGGATCTTCCCCCGGGAGACGGCGGCATCGCCCTGGGACAGGCTGTCTGGGGAAGACAGTTATATAATTCCGGCAAGATAATC
>CAYNKM010000166.1:0-4621 GCA_964397795.1 uncultured Desulfovibrio sp.
AAAATACGGCGCTTCATTACCTCTTTAGCCAGGGTTTCAGTATTTATTATAAATAATTTGAAAAATAATAAATTATTTTCCGGAGGAAAAAATGAATCAGCCTTTTAATGCAGCTGAATTAATTGCGGAAGACAAGAAATACGTCTGGCATCATTTAACCCAGCACAAGATTTTTGAAAGTCAGGACCCTGTAATTTTTGTTAGCGGCAAGGGGATGAGAGTAACTGATATCAAGGGCAAGGAATATCTTGACGCGGTTTCAGGCGGCGTGTGGACTGTTAACCTTGGTTATGGCTGTACTCCCCTCGTCAAGGCGATTTCCGAACAAATTCAGGAATTGTGCTATTTTGCCAACGGGTTTGGCAATATTCCCACTATTCGTTTTTCCAAAAAACTGATTGAAAAGATGCCTGGTCTTTCCCGTGTCTATCTTTCAAATTCCGGATCTGAAGCCAATGAAAAAGCATTCAAGATAGTGCGTCAGATTTCCCAGCTGAAGCACAACGGCAAAAAATCAAAAATCCTGTTCAGGAACAGGGATTACCACGGAACCACCATTACCACGCTTTCCGCCTGCGGCCAGGAAGAGAGAAAGATGCAATATGGGCCTTTTACGCCCGGCTTTGTTGAATTTCCGGCTTGCTCAACCTACCGGTCGCCATTTCCTGCGGGCACCAAAGATCTGGGTGAAAAGTTTGCCCTGGAAATGGAAAAAGTCATTCAGCAGGAAGATCCCGATACAATAGGTGGAGTGATCATTGAACCAATAACCGCTGGCGGCGGGGTAATTGTTCCTCCCGCGGGCTATCTGGAAAAAATCGGTGAAATCTGCAAGAAATACGGCATTCTTCTGATCATAGACGAAGTGGTTTGCGGGCTGGGCAGGACAGGAAAATGGTTCGGCTATCAGCATTTTGATGTCAAGCCTGATATTGTCACAATGGCGAAAGGAGTCGCGGCGGGATATGCGGCAATTTCCTGCACGGTCACAACAGAGGAAGTATTCAAGGACTTTCTTTCCGAACCTTCTGACAGGGAGGGATATTTCAGGGATATTAGCACTTTCGGAGGTTGTACCGCCGGTCCAGCGGCAGGTCTGGCCAATATACATTATATGGAAGAGCATAACCTTCTCGCCAATGTGGTGAGCATGGGCAACTATCTATTGGAAGGACTCAAGGAGCTGGAAAAGAAATATGAAATTATAGGGGACGTGCGCGGCATAGGACTTTTCTGCGGACTGGAGCTGGTAAAGGATCGGGCAAGCAAGGAACCTGTTGATGAATCGGTGGCGGGAGCCATAGTCGCCCAATGCATGAAGGAAGGCGTTATTATAGGAAAAACCAGTCGCAGTTTCAAGAAGTATAATAACACAATTTGTCTGGCGCCCGCCCTTATCGCGGGCAAATCTGAAATTGACGAAATCGTTCGCGCTCTCGACAAGGCTTTTCAGGTTGTAAAAGCCTGAAATTGTTAGCTAATATATTAAATTGGCAAGAAAGTCAGTATATTTTTGAAAAATCAAAATTTTCACAGGAGCATGATATGAAATTTTCAGGAATGAAAGTTGGCGTTCCTACCGAGATTATGCCAGGAGAGGGCAGGGTTTCATCCACTCCGGAGACCGTGAAAAAGATGGTTGACGAAGGAGCGACCGTATATGTCCAAAAGGGCGCGGGAGAGGGTTCGTTTTTTCCTGACAGCGAATATGAGGCCGCGGGCGCGATCATGGTGGATGGCGAGGATGAAGTTTTTGAAAACGCCGACGTGATTCTCAAGGTTAAAGAACCCCTGATGAATACCAAGCTCGGAAAACATGAAAGCGACATGCTTAGGGAAGGCCAGTATCTTATAACCTTCCTTCATCCGGCTGCGCCTGTTAACAGGGAAGCCATGAAAAAACTGCGGGACACAGGCGCGACAAGCCTTACGCTGGACGGCATTCCGCGTATTTCCCGCGCCCAGAGCATGGACGCGCTTACCAGTATGAGTACGGTGGCGGGTTACAAGGGCGTACTTATGGCGGCGGAAAAGCTTGCCAAATTTATACCCATGATTGGTACGGCGGTGGGAATGATCCAGCCGGCAAAGGTTGTGGTTATTGGCACTGGAGTGGCGGGATTGCAGGCTGTGGCTACCGCAAAACGCCTTGGAGCGAATGTGACAGCCGTTGATATTCGCCCGGATGCTGTGGAACAGGCCAAAAGCCTGGGGGCAAAGACAGTTGATACAGGCGTTCCCAAGGAAGTCGCGATTGGAGAAGGCGGCTACGCCCAGAGACTGCCGCAAGAATGGCTCGAGAAAGAAATTGAGGCCCTGAAGCCTGTCATAAAAGACGCGGACGTGGTAATCCTCACCGCGCTAATCCCTGGCAAGGAAGCCCCGGTACTGATTACTGAAGAAATGGTTAAATCCATGGCTCCCGGCTCCGTCATTATTGATATCGCAATTGACCAGGGCGGTAATTGCGCCCTCACCAAGGCTGGCGAAGAAATTGTGGAAAATGGCGTGGTAATAAGCGGCATCAAAAATATTCCCGGCAAGATGCCGAAAAGCTCAACAGATATGTTCGCCAAAAATATCTATAATTTGCTGGCTTATCTTTCCAAAGAAGGAAAAATAGAACTGGATATGAATGATCCCATTGTCAAATCTTCCCTTACCACTATCGGCGGGAAAATTGTCCATGCCGGAGCAAATGAAGCAGGGCTTTCCTAGAATTTAAAGAGGGCGCGTCTTTTTTCAAGGCGCGCCCTCTTGAAAATATGGAGGTTGCGTTGTCAACATTTATCCTGATAGTCATTTTTATCGCTTCCCTTATTGTTGGCTATAAAATTCTCACGCATATTCCCAGTCTTTTACATACTCCGCTCATGTCCAGCATGAATGCCCTGGACGGTGTAATCATCCTCGGCGCTCTCACGGCGGCTCATAAAGCGGCCCAAGTTCATTCTTCCCTGGGAATCTTTTTCGGAGCTCTTGGAATTGCCCTGGCAATTACCAATGTCTTCGGTGGTTTTGACATAACAAATAAAATGCTGAAGATGCTGGCAGGAAAGAAAAATAATCACTGATGTCATTTTTCATCTGGATTTCAGGAAATTCCGGGAGGTAGTTTCTTTATGAGTCCAACCGCTTATAATATTATCGCGATAATTGTGGTTATGGGCATTCTCTATGGTTTGCACCTGATGAGCAATGTCAAGACCGCGGTAAGGGGAAATATAATCGCGGCTTCATGCATGGGGATCGCGATTCTCATTACAATGCTGCGCGACAATTCCTTTTTTTCGCCAACTATATGGATTGCCATAATTATAGGCGTCCTGTTTGGACTCTTTCTCTCCAATAAGGTCAAAATGATTCAGATGCCCCAGCTTGTGGCATTTTTACATGGCTTTGGCGGGGGCGCGGCCGCTCTGGTAGGCTTGATTATTTTGGTAAATGTTGGAACGAACAATACTTTTCACCGCATAGACGCCTGTCTTGCCCTGTGTTCGGGAATGACAACCATAGCCGGATCTTTTGTGGCTGCAGGGAAACTTCACCAGCTTCTGCCACAAAAACCCGTTATTCTGCCGAGGCATAGTGAAATTTCAATAGGTCTTCTGGTTTTAATGGTCCTGGCTGTTATAGTTTACAATATCTGGCCGACTTTTTTGCCCTGGTTAATGATCTTTCTGATGTTTGTCACTGGCACATTATTCGGAATTGTTTTTACCTTGCGCGTAGGCGGCGCGGATATGCCGATTACCATTTCCCTGCTCAATTCCATGGGCGGAATCAGCTGCGCCATCGCGGGATTTGCGGTGGCCGATCCCGTCCTGGTCGCAGTAGGAGGTATTATAGGTTCTGCTGGCTACATGCTCACCCGGGTTATGTGCAAGGCAATGAATCGCAGACTTATGCCAATCTTGTTGGGAGATGTCGGCGGTAAAAAAATTGTCTCGATGGGGAAGAAAGAGACAGGCCAGCCAGATCTTGTCAAGGAAAAACAGGCGGATAAGCAAAAAGATGTTCCTCTTTTGCCAAACAAGTCAGAAGCTATGCTCAAAAAGGCCAAACGGGTTATCATAGTTCCAGGCTATGGCATGGCGCTTGCCCAGGCGCAAAAGCAGGTCAAGGCGCTGGCTGACGCGCTGGAAGAAAATGGAGCCAAGGTTGATTACGCGATCCATCCGGTGGCGGGGCGGATGCCTGGGCATATGAATGTCCTGCTGGCTGAAGCGAATGTGGATTATGAACATCTTCTGGAGATGGACACCGTAAACCCCATGTTTCCAGATACTGATCTGGTCATAGTTGTCGGCGCGAATGATGTCATAAATCCCGCCGCCAATACCGCCGAAGGCACACCCATCTATGGCATGCCCATTCTGGATGTGGATAAGGCCAAAGGCGTGATAATCTGCAATTTTGATGAAAAACCAGGCTATGCGGGCGTCGAGAATCCCCTTTATCATAATCCCGATGTTGTAATGATGCTGGGAGACGCCAAAAATTCACTGCAGAACCTCATTAATGATCTGAGCAGCAAGTCCCAGTCCGGAGTTGGCCAGGAAGCGACATCAGCCGAGGACAGGACGGAGGCGATGCTCAAAAACGCCAGACGGGTTATCAT
>CAYNKM010000167.1:0-4603 GCA_964397795.1 uncultured Desulfovibrio sp.
ATTTTGATACCCTGCTGTTCCAGATTTACCCTTATGGTATCAAGCTGCCGTGTCATCAGTTCGGCTGTTTCGCTCTTTTCAGAACGAATCTGGGCAGTAATTTCCCCATTGCGGGCAATGAGGGTGATCGCTATTGAACCAAGCTCCGCCGGGTGGAGCTGCAAATCAAGACGGGTCGCCCCATCTCTCATCGCTGTGAGCAGTCCCATTTCCACCTGGCTTGCAAGCTGCATGGATAACGGCGCGAGAGGTTCCTGATTATCCGCAAAAGAAATCTGCTGGGCGAGGTTGCCCTGAAGCATTGAATAGACGATAGAATCAGGGCGGCTCTCTGTCCTTACTGTCTCGGTTGGTTTGGTATTCAACTTGCCAAGCAGATTCTGCCAGCCATTATCAGATGGACTGTTCTGATTCTGGCCGCCCTGACCGGCGTTGCTGTCTTGCAGAAATTCACCGGGCATAGGCTGGGCATGCTGACTCTGCTGGTTGGAAGCGGCCTGGGCAGAAGGATCATTATTCCCCGTTCTGGAATTAAGAATATTTTGCCTGTGGACATTTTCAAGCTGGCTGGCCTGATACTGCATGGCCTCAAGGCCGCTTCCCTCGGCTTGTCTCTCCTGGGCCGACTCTCCGGTAACAGTCTTGTCCAGCATTTCACGGCTATTCTTCTGCACCGTCTCATCAATGAGGATTTTGCTCTGCTCAACCCTGCGGTTGCTCAAGGCCGCGGCCGCTTCTTCCTTTTCCATGCGGTCGCGGGCTTTGGAAATGATCGGTTTCAAGGTCTTCTCAAGAGCGGCGTTTAATTTGTCGGCATTGGCCGCGTCTTGCAGAAACTGGTTTTTGGCCGGCTGCATTAGCTTATCAAACATAGCCGCGTTTACCGTGACGGATTGTCCGTTCAGGCCGGAAACAAGATTGCGCAGACTATCGGCATTCAGACCAAGACCGCGTCCAAGAGCCAGAAGGGATTCCGGATCCAGGTCGATTGTGGAATCCAGGCCCATGTTTTCCAGGCTCTGCTGAATAAGCTCCAGGGCGTTTGCTCCCTTTCCCTGGCGCATAAGATCCAGGGCGTCAGTTGCAAGCTGGCCGGAAGGATCTATTTCGCCCAGAAGAGAGGTAATGGCCTGGGCGTCAGATTCAGAAAACTGGTTCTCAACAGAGCCCATCAAGCTGGCCATAACCTGGGCCAGCGTGGCGCCGTCGGGCTGGCTGGCCAGAATGTCAAACTGTTTTAAGCATTCAACGGGAGCTCCTTCCTTGATAAGCTGTTCGCGCAGTTCACTTAATTCCTGCTTGGTGAAACAAACTTCGCTTAAGGTATAGGTGACTCCGTTATCAGAATGTCGGGTATAAGGACTCTCCACCAATGGCTGTCTGTTTTCATCATTCATGGCGGAGCTTACGGAATTGTAATCGCCGTCGCTCACCGCGCCCAGGGCGTCGCTCATGGCGTCCAAAAAAGATGTCCCGGCGTCTTCGCCGATGCTTGAGAAAAAGCCAAAAGAAGAGCTGGTATTATTAGTAGGCATAATTTGCATAGCACACTCCTAGCGCAAGTCTATATTCAAGGAATGTTCCAAAACAATATTAATGCAATATATTGATATATATGGATGTTTTTTGATGCCCAGGAGGGAAGAAACTGACGTTATTTTGACGAAGCCGTTTTCAGCGGGTAAAAAGTTCCCTGATCCGCGCTGTCAATTCAAGACCCTGACTTATGGCTTTTTTGGAAAAGGACTCGTTTTGCAGGCTCATTTCAATAAAACCGGCAAAGAGGCTTAAATGCCTCGGGAAACTTTTCCATATATTCGCGGGAATTTGGCCCCTGATTCCCGATAAAAGCGATGAAAGAAGTCGCCTGATGTTAATATTAATGTTATCCACAAGCTTTGGCGAAAGTTCTGTCAGAATTGCGGCTTTTTGCGCCAAAGTGTCATGGGAAAGCTTGTTATTAAAGAATAGGAAGGCCGCCTGCCAGAATTGATCGAGAGCATTCCGTAGAGAATGTCCTCCTGGTTCAATGGAAGAAAGTTTATAGAGGCCAGATTCATCCCTTCCGCTTAACAATAATTCGCAGCCTGGCAGGGGAGAGAGCGAGTTATTTAAATATCCCTGGATCGCGCTGGCGACGATGGCCGGAGTAAAGGCGTTACGACAATAGAGTTTGCCGCGGGAACATTGCCAGCAGCCAGTACAGGACATATTTGCCCGCATTACAAGCTGGCCTGGATGGATGGGGCCTGTTTCCCAAGCCTGAACATTGCCCATGGAAAGATTAAGAACGGGAGTGCCAAGCCAGTCCGCAAGGTGCATGGGGCCGGTATCTGGCGTTACAAGCAAATCCAGGTTTTGCAATAGTCCGGATAATTGCGCTAGGCTGGTTTTGCCGCAAAAGTTCGCGTTTCTGACATCCGCCAGGAGGGCTATTTTTTCCCCGGTCTCTTTTTCAGAAGGGCCGCCAAGGAGAACGGGCTTATAGCCTCTGGAAAGGAGGCTGCGGATAAGGGACACCCAGAAAGCTAATTCCGGTCTTTTCGCTATCTCGCTTGCTCCGATAAAAAGACCAATTCGCCGGTTTGAAGCGCGGACTTTTTTTATTTTTTGTGTTTCAGGCAGAGGCCAGTCCAGATCCAGCCTGTTCAGATCGCCCCAATGAAACAGGTTATGATGATTATTGCCAACAAGAGAGGCCTGATATAATTGCCAAAAACCTTCTATGCGCTTTACGCCGTTATCAAGCAAATGACCGATTTTTAAATCCGCGCTGGCAGTTTGCGCGTATCTGGCCGCTTCCGGATTGCTGTCCAGATTGATAACAAGCTCATATTTTCCTTTGGCCAGGTTCGGGAGACTGGAAGGGGGGAGGAAGCGCACGCCCGGGACAAGCGGCTGTAATTCCTGGTAAAAATTTTCCTCGCCGACAAAGAGGATGGGGTTTGAGGGAAAATGTTTTTGCAGGGATACGATAAGGGGAAAGGTGAGGATAAGATCCCCAAGTCTGCGCATCTGGATAAGCAGAACAGGAAGGCTGGACATTACTTTAGTTCAGGAAGCATAAATTGAGCGCATTTCAGCGAGAATGGTTTTTAAGCGATCTTCCCATTTGTGCTCGGCAAGAACCCGTTTTCTTGCCTTGTTCGCAATTTTTTTTCTTTCCTGGGGATGTCTTAAATAATAGTTTACCAGATCGGGAATTTCTTCATGTTCCTTATAACATACGACCTCATCCTTTTCAAAAAGATTGGCGATTTGCGGCCGCCAGTCTGTCAGGACAAAGGCGCCGCTTGCCGGAACGTCAAAAATGCGCTGATTTACAGCCCCTTTCATCTGTTTGGAAGTGCAATTAAAATTTATTGAGCTTTGGGGATAAAAAGCGGGAAGCTCATTATAATAACTTAGTTCGGAAAGATAGCGGGGCTGTCTTTTTTCATTGCGAAATTCTGTTTTCCAGCCTTTATCGCCAACTATAAGCGGATTAAAAGGCAGTATTTGCCTTACGCAGCTATTGCGATACAGGCGGGTAGCCTGCCAGGTAATGGCGGTTTCATAGGCAAGTTTTTGTTCGTTATCCTCAAGTTCCAGATAATTTTTAAAGACATCGGGGTATTTTTTTTCAAGAAATTCCGCCACACTTCGCTCTTCGCTATCAGAAAATGCGGAAGATATGCCAGGGAATGCCTTGAGCAGGGGAGCGGGGAAATGTCCGCTTTTCAGACGGCCTCCGACTTTATACAGCATTGAATTTCCCACAAAGGAAATATCAGCCTTCCATTCAGGATTGGAATAATTTTTCAGGGGTTTAAAACGATCAGGATCTGTTCCCAGAGGCAGATAACGCACATGTTCAAAGCCGGTATTGCGCAGACTCTGGATATTGTCCTCATCCCAGGTAAAGAGAGTCGCCCAGGGGCTTATGCATTTGTTATACAGATGGATAATAAGATGAGGATTATCCACAAACCAGGAGGCAAGGGGCAATTCAAGACGCGCGAGAAGATCCATAAGCACGCCTTCCCTGTCCACGCCCATATGATTCATGGTGATACATAAATCGGGACTAAAATCCAGGACGTCCTTTAGCAGATTCTGGACAAAATCGTCCCTGTTCTGGGTATTGTCGCCTACAAGAATTGTTCTATAGGGCAGATTGAGTTTCTGACAGGCCCGTTCAAGTTCGCCTATAAGAAAATATTTGCTGGATAGAAGTAGAATGCGGGGAGTTTTATCCTGAAAGCGGGGTTTTACCGCTCGTCCCCAGAAGTTAAAAGACTGGCTTGCCTTTAGAACTTCCTGCAATTTTCCATAATAATCCCGATCCAGACGCAAATAAAAGGAGAGAGGCAGAGGCAGGAGCGGGGCATTGCCATTTTCACCCTGCCAGATAGTCAGTTTTTTCAGTATTAAATCAGTATCTTTATCTTCCAGAAAGAGAATACGTTCCCTGTCGGGCAGATTATCGGGAAGGCCGGTCAGGTTTCTTATTTCCTTTTCTTTATCAATGACCGCAAGCGGGCCTTTGTAATTAGCGAGAAGTTCCCCCAGGGCATGACCCAGTCCGGAACCCAGCAGAACCGGCAGACCCTGATCAGGTTCT
>CAYNKM010000168.1:0-4587 GCA_964397795.1 uncultured Desulfovibrio sp.
CCGGCCAGAAATCCGGCAACGACAACGCCCAGAACCTCAAATATCCGGCCCTGGACAGGCGCATTGAGGAAACCTACGTCGCCGCCGTGAACGCCACCAACAAAAACTCCCTCTATGATTCCTACATCCGCGCCTTCCGCTGGGCCACGGATCGCCTGAAAGAAAACAACGAGGGCGGCGTTATCGGCTTTGTAACCAATAGTAAATGGCTGGACGGCAACGCCGCGGCCGGTTTCCGCAAATGCCTGAAGAGGGAGTTTACCAGTATTTATGTTTTTCAATTACGGGGCGATGCCAGAACTCAGGGAGAACTGCGCAAAAAAGAAGGCGGCGGTATTTTCGGGGGTGGTTCTCGCGCTCCGGTGGTCATCACGATCCTTGTCTATAATCCCGCCAAACAGCCGCCAGCCCAAATCCGCTACTGTGACATTGGCGATTACCTCTCCCGCGAACAGAAGCTGAAAATCCTCTCGGAGCGCGCCAGCATTTTTGACCCAAAGATGCGCTGGCAGGAGATCAGGCCGGACGAGCATGGCGACTGGCTGAAACAGAGAAGCGACCTTTTTGGCGGCTTCATCGCCATTGGCGACAAGAAGGACAAGAAAAACAGGGAGACTTTTTTTGAACCGGTGTATTCCAATGGCCTGAAAACCCAGCGCGACGCCTGGTGCTGGAATTTCTCAAAAGACGCGCTGGAAGGCAATATCAAAAGGACTATCACATTTTATAACGAGCAATGCGAGACGGTAAAAACCGGAAGGGAAATAAACCGCGATCCAAAATTATTTAGCTGGAGCGCCAATCCTGATGAAAGCGTAAGGAAAGATAAAAAATTTTCATTTGAACGCGGCTCCACAAGAAATGGCGAATATCGTCCATTTACTGAAAGCAATCTTTATTTTTCCCGTGAATTGAACGAAAGGGTTTACCAGATACCCCAGCTTTTCCCCACAGCCGAAAGTGAAAACAGGGTTATTTGTCTTGAAAGCCCTGGAGGAAGGAAAAATTTTACATGTCTTATCACAAATAGAATTCCCGATTTGCATGTAATGGAAGTCGCCCAATGCTTCCCGCTTTACTATTACAGGGAGAAAAAGGGCGTACAGGGTGATTTGTTCGGAAAGGATGTTGCCTATGAGAAAAAATCCGCGATCACGGACTGGATTTTGGCAAATATCCGTGGGCGCTTTGGCGGCGCGAGGAATATCACAAAGGAGACCATCTTTTATTATGTCTATGGCGTCCTGCACTCGCCAGAATACAGGACGCGCTTTGCCAACGACCTGAAAAAGGAGCTTCCGCGCATCCCCATAGCCTCCCGGGTTGAGGATTTTATTGATTTTGCCAGAATTGGCGAACGGCTTGCGGAATTGCACCTGAATTATGAAAAAGCGCCGCGTTGTCCGGATGTGCTTGTCCACGGCGCGGAAACGGGCAATTTTCATGTGGAGAAGATGAGATTCGCGGGCAGACAGGGCGCCTGGGACAGGACAAAAATTATTTATAACAGCGACATCACAATCGAAAATATACCATTGCAAGCCTATGATTATGTGATCAATGGCAGAAGCGCGATTGAATGGATCATGGAAAGCTATCGTATCAAAACGGACATGGACTCCGGCATCAGGAAGGACCCCAACGCCTGGGCAAGGGAGCATGGCAACCCGCGCTATATTCTCGATTTGCTCCTCTCGGTCATTGGCCTTGCCCTGACAACCCTTGAGCTTGTGGACAGTCTGCCCAAACTGGAGTTTGAGGACAATAACGGTTGAAATTGTCCGTTTCCGGGTGCTTTTCATGCTCCAGACGCTTGTCATTATGAATCCTGTTTTCTTTCACAAAAACTCCTGATATATTTTCTTCAGAACCTAAACCGGAGGGGGAAATCATGGCAGCCAGAATTTTTATCTCTCTTTTATGTCTTATCTGCTTTTGCCCCGCGATGGCGGCCTCCATGGATTATGACAATCTGGAGATCTGGGCGCTGGATCAAAATGGCCGCCCGGCCAATATGGGTTTGCGCCTGGGCCAGTTCGCAAATTATCTGACGGCGAACAAGGCCTATATAAGCATTTCAAATCTGGGCGACGACGTGCTGGAAATGCGGGTGAGCGATCCCAGAATGAACCTGGACGATCATCTGATCCACACCTATTTTTTTGAGCTGAATCCGGAAAAAAATATCGCCCTCTGCAAGCGCTTCCTGCTCAATGGGGAGGAAGTCGGAGGAGAGGCGCTACTGCACAACACGACCTTTTTATTCAAGCTTGTGGCCGGACTAGGACGTGATTATCCGTCAGAATACCAATTCAAGACGCGGCAAAATATCCCCGTGCGGCCTTATTCGGGATCGACTGATTCCGACGCCAGCCAGAAAAGCGACCGGGTTTGCGGCAAGGTCCTGATCGATCTGCCGGTGAACAAGTCAATGTCCCTTCTTCTCCTCAAACAGGACGATGGCAACCATCCCTATTTTTATCTGGGCGATCAATGCCGCCCGACCGCACCCGAGATCTGCGCGCGGATTGTCCAGAAGATCCAGGGCGATAGCAGGATAGCGAGAAATGGCATAATGCTTGAGGAGCTAAACTTTATCCATCAATGCGAAGCGGCGCGATGATCCAAAAGCAGGCCTCCTGAAATCAGAAAGCTTATAATGGAAAACCCCTTTAAATAAGGGGTTTTATAATTTACAGTGACAAGAAAGTTTTTTAACTACTTACTTGTCGCTTTGAACGCCAAGGCTCTTCCATTTTTCGATCTCCTCCAGGCGTTTTTTCAAGGCCTCTTCCGCCCTTCCCGTGGCGTTGGAACCCAGAAACAGAGTCTGGGGAGGATCCTGTTCCTCTATGGCCTTGAGAACCACAAGGGCCGCCTTCTGGGGATCTCCAAATCCCGTGCCATATTTTTCCGGCTCTGTCTGCCGAAACTTGCGCTCGCCAACGATGGGGGCATATTGCGGAATATCTTTTGCGCAAATTTCAATGGCATTGTGGAAATTGGTGTGAAACGGCCCGGGCGCCACCACCATTACCTTGATACCAAACGGGGCAACCTCGTTCCTCAGGGTATTTGAAAAAGCCTCAAACGCGCTTTTGGCGGCAGCATAAAAGCCTCCGGCAGCCCGGGCCGCGACTGCCGCGATAGAGGAATAATTTACAATAAGGCCATTTCCCGCTTTGCGCATATAGGGCAATATGGTCTGGATTATCCTTACCGGCCCAAAAAAATTAACGTCAAATTCCCGTTGAATCTCCTCTGGCGAGCATTCCTCAATCGCGCCCCTGAGCGCGTATCCGGCATTGTTGACCAGAACGTCAATTGATCCGAATCTTTCCAGACTGGCCCTTATTGCCTGATCAATGCTTGTCTGATCCGTCACATCCAGGCGTTCAGCAAGCGCCTGTTTGGGAAAATCCCTGACAAGCCCTTGCAGAGTTTCCAGACGCCTGGCGGTGAGAACGACATTCATGCCCTGCTTAAGGGCTTCTGTGGCCAGCCATTTTCCAAGTCCTGACGAACAGCCTGTTATCAGCCAGTTCTTTCTTTTTTCCATCTTTTCTCCAGATTCCCTCATTTTTTGTGAACCTTCTGGCCATAATTGGATAGAAGCATTCCGCCAATGATCACGAGCATGGCGATTACCTGCATCAAGCGCAACTTGTCAACGCCCATGACGACGGAACAGATAGCCGCGACGACGGGAGTCAAATACTGGTAGAGGGAAACCATGACCGACCCGATATCGCGTTCGGCGGGCTGGGTGAGGAAAAAGGATAAAAACGTGGGTCCGAGCAGGATAAACGAGAGTTCAAACCAGGGCATTGGTTTTGAGCAATGCCAGATTTCCATATCCTGCATGCCGCCAGTAAAAAAGAGGGACGGGATGGCGGCAAAGAGAAAAACCCATTTTAACATGGAGAGCGAATTATATTTTTTGGTCGGTTTGATAAGGATGACCAGATAGACGGAGAAACAGAGCGAGGCCAGGACCGCCAGCAGATCTCCCAGCAGGGGATCGCCAGCATGACCGCTTGAGCCGTGGCTTCCGGTGATTATCACCAGCGCCGCGCCGGCGAAGGACACCAGAATACCCGCATATACCAGCCAGCTTGGCCGCTTGTGCTGGAAAATCACTTCTATGAGAATCACAAAGGCCGGGGGCAGGGTCGAGATAATTGAGATGTCAATGGAACTTCCATATTTAAGGGCGGCAACAAAAAGAAAAATATTCAAGAAAAGACAGAGGAAACCGGCGAAGAAAATCCGGATCATGTCGTCGCGATCGATTTTTTCCCGCTTGAAAAAGAAGGATACCACCCAGAAAAGCGCGCATGCGCCCACCAGTCTGATCACGCTCAAGCCGTTGGAAGTCATCCAGTCGGGGACAAGCGCCTTGATGAAGGGATAGTTTATTCCCCAGAAGATGGTGGCAGTCAGGATATAAAAATTGCCGGCCAGAAGTTTTTCGTCGCTTTTTTTCTTTTCCTCATTCATGTGTAATCCTCCATATCCGATCCTTTTGTTCTTTATTCGCTTTTGGAATTACTATTTTTACCCGCGAAGACATTAAGGAAATCGCCG
>CAYNKM010000169.1:0-4550 GCA_964397795.1 uncultured Desulfovibrio sp.
TCCCAGCGCTGTCCTTCTGGGTATATTTAAAAAAGTTCTTGAGACCAGCGCCTGCACTTCAACTACCAGAGGTCTTTGTCCGTCCAACGCCATCACAAGGGCCGTACCTGAAAGGGATGGGTCACGTGCCTCCAGAAAAAAGGTGGAAGGATCCTCAATAGGTTTAAGACCGTTTTGCTCCATCTGAAACACCAGCAATTCTTCATTCGGTCCAAAGCGGTTTTTAAAAACCCGAAGAAGGCGGAACATTTGTCTTCTATCCCCTTCTATGGAAACCACGGTATCCACCATATGCTCAAGCATGCGAGGACCGGCCAATGTCCCATCCTTGGTTACATGGCCGATCAAGACAAGACATGTGCCGGTTTTACGGCATTGCTCTGTCAAAGCTGTTGACACCGCCTTGACCTGGCTCACATTTCCAGGCAATCCTTCCGCCTGAAGACTGGACATTGTCTGGACAGAATCAGCCACAAGAAGCGCCGGTCTTTCACTTTTCAGACAATCAAGAACATCTTCCACCTTGGTGCTGGAGATTGCCTTGAGATTGTCCGACAATAACTCCAACCGCTCCGCTCTTGACTTTATCTGGGAAAGGCTCTCCTCTCCGCTTGCATACAAAACCTTTTTACCCTTTGAAGCGACATTTCCACATACCTGAAGAAAAAGTGTGGATTTGCCAATTCCTGGTTCGCCACCAACCAGAATGGATGAGCCTGGAACCATGCCTTGTCCCAGTATCCTGTCCAGTTCTTTTAATCCCGTTGTAAATGGAGAAAAGGCCGCGCTATCTGCATGCGCGAGAATTATAGCCTTGGTGGGGCTCACGTCAGAATTGTTTCTTTCCCGTCTATCCGATGTTACCTCAAATTCCTCAAGAGTATTCCATTCCTGGCATTTTGGACACTGTCCTTTCCATTGGCTTGAAATGGCTCCACAGACCTGGCATTTATAACTTGTTTTTATTTTAGCCATAAAAAATATATAAATATAAACATATATTTGACAATACAATCTTGACGTGTAATCCTAAAAGATACTAAATCTTTTTCAATAAAGATCTTTTTTAAAAGATAATAAAGAAACGGGATTGCGATTTTCCATTAAAATTAATTTGGGCATATTCATTCTCTTTGGACAAGTCAAAGAAAAGGAGAAAGCATGCTGGAAACCACTGTGCTAATCATAGGAGGGGGAGTTACCGGAATGGGAACCTTACGCGATTTAAGTATGCGCGGGGTTCCAGCAATTTGCCTCGAACAGGGCGGTCTTGCTCACGGTACCAGTTCCCGATTTCACGGTCTTCTGCATAGCGGAGCCAGATATGTGGTTAATGACCCTGAATCAGCGAAGGAATGTATTGAAGAAAATATGATCTTACGCAGGATTGCAAAATCGTGTGTGGAGATAACAGAAGGTTTTTTTGTGCTCACTCCTTTGGATAATCCCGACTTTGTACCCAAATGGCTAAAAGGCTGCAAGGAAGCGGGTATCGACGCTCGCGAGGTCAGCGTTGAAGAGGCTTTACGTCTGGAGCCAAATCTTTCTCCCGACATATTAAAAGTATACAGAATACCTGATTCCGCTGTGGATGGATTCAGACTGGTCCTGCAAAATCGCATGTCTGCCGAACGTTATGGCGGTAAAGCGCTTCACTATCATAAAGTGACCCAAATCCATTCCCGCAACGGAAAAGTTACAGGCGCGACAGCCCTGAATTGCATGACAGGCGAAGAAATAGAAATTCGATGCAATCAGATTATTAATGCTTCCGGATCCTGGACAGGCGAAGTGGTTGCCCTGGCCGGATTAAATGTTCCCATTACGCCTGATCGGGGCTCCCTTATCGCTTTTAATCACCGCTTCACTTCCAGGATTGTCAACCGGCTTCATGCAAGCTCCGACGGAGATATATTCGTCCCTCACGGCTCAATCACCATTCTGGGAACAACATCTGTTCCCACCAATGTTCCCGACGATACCGTCGCTCCCTACAAGGAAGTTGCGGAACTTATGGAGTTGGGAAAGCCACTTTTCCCCAAACTTGATTCTTACAGAATATTGCGGGCTTTTGCGGGAACAAGACCTTTATATACGCCAGATGGAACATCGGGAAGGAAAGCCTCCAGAAATTTCCAGATTGTGGAGCATTCAAGCGAAGGACTGGAAGGATTGACGTCAATTTTTGGCGGCAAGCTTACCACTTATAGACTAATGGCGGAAAAAGTCAGTAATACTGTATGTAAAAGACTGGGCGTTACAAATCCCTGTCGTACGGCGGAAGTGCCGCTTGTGGAAGAGCCTGATTCCCAGCTATTGAAAAAAGCCGCCAAATACTTCCCTGTCCATGCCCTTAATCTAATGGCGCAACGGCTGGGAGATGAGCTTGACCCAGTATTGAAACATGCCGAGCGGATGGCAGCAAGCGTTCCCCCCAATGATGAGCCGACAATATCTGATTTCAGGGGAAATCCCCTTTTATGTGAATGTGAGCTTGTAAGTCTGGCAGAAGTTGAACAAGTGGCAAAAGATCCTTCAACTTTTTCATTAACAGATATTCGCTTAAGGACGCGTCTGGGTATGGGAACATGCCAGGGCGCTTTTTGCGCCTTAAGAACCGTTGGCCAACTTGTTGAACATGACATGGCTCTGGGTTTTGCCCCTACCGGAAGTATTGTCCGATTCATGCAGGAACGCTGGAAAGGCGCGCGCCCTGCTCTCTGGGGAATTCAGGCAAGAGAAATGGAATTTAATCGTTCCCTTTATGCGGGCCTTCTAAATCTTGATGGAGCGATGAATGAACAAAACAACTGATGTAGTTGTGGTAGGCTCTGGCCTGGCCGGTTTAACCGCGGCTCTGGCGGCTGCTTCCACTGGAAAAAAGGTTCATGTTATCAGCGAGGGAATGGGCTGTCTGGCTATTGGCGGTGGCAGTATAGATGTGCTGGGATATAATAATATAGGCCAGCCGCTTAAATCTCCCTTTGACGGCTTCATGTATCTTGATGAAAACCATCCCTATTCCCTTGTAGGCAGGGATTGTGTGGAAGAATCACTTTCCCGTATTATTGAATGCGCCAAATCAAAGGGTCTGGAATTGCAGTTCGCCCTGGATGAAAACGGAAACCCCCGCAATTTCCAGATGCCCACAATTGCTGGAACACTAAAGCCAACTTATGTTTTTCAGGGAGACATAGATCCGAATCTGACCCAAACCGCAAAAAAAATTCTAATTCTGGGTATTCAGGGATTCAGGGATTTTAAACCCAAATTAATTATTAATCAGCTGCGCCGGTATAATTCCTGGCAGGACAGGGACTTTTCTTCTCTTGTCCTCCCTCCTCCCTTCAATGAAAAAGGCAGAAGCCTGAACGCTCTTGATATTGCCCATGTCGCTGACCGGGAAAAGGGTTATAAATGGATGCTTGATAACCTGAAAGATCGCGGCAAGGGATATGATTTGGCATTAATTCCCCCTATGCTGGGAGCGAAAGCGTTTTCACCAATACGGAAGGATGCGCGGGAAATACTGGGCTGCCCTTTTCTAGAACTTTTATCCGTTCCCCCAGGCGTCGGTGCGTTGCGATTAAGACATGCGCTCATGGAACGGCTGCATGAATTGGATGTAGAATTTTTTGAAAATGCGCAGGTTTTAAGCGCGGAAACCAAAAGTGATCAATGCTTAAGTCTGCAAATCAATGCCGTAGGCAGAATTGTAAATCATGTTGCCAAATCATTTGTGATTGCTACCGGCGGTATTCTCGGCGGTGGCGTGATTCTTGAAGCTGGTTCTGCCCGTGAAAAGATATTCAATATTAAAATTCCTGTTCCGGTAAATGTGGATGAGTGGTCCGAACCCGAGATTTTTGGAACTCATCTAATAACGCGTTTGGGAGTCAAGGTTGATAAAAATCTGAACCCTGTAAATGAAAACAATATTCCCATTTTAAATAATGTTTTTTTCGCAGGCCGCACTCTTGGCGGATATGATTACGCCACAGAAAAAAGCGGATTTGGAGTGGCGGCTGCCACCGGCTGGAAAGCTGGACAAATGGCATCCGCGTAAAATATTTTTATAATCAAGAAGGTAAAAAATACACGGAGCGGCTAAATGAAAGTTCGCATTAATCCGGATGATTGTATCGCGTGCACCACTTGTGTTGTTAATTGTCCAGTAGCCAAAGTTACGCCAAAATATCTGGGACCAAGAATGATTGGTCCTGCCTACGAACGTTTCCGCCTTATGGCCCTGGCTGAAGATCCTTCCCTTTCTTATTGTAATAATTGTAAAAATTGTGATATTACCTGTCCCCAGGGAGTTCAGGTTTCAAGCATAAACATGCTCGCACGGGCTGATCACGCCAAAAAATTCGGTTCAAGCCTACGAGACTGGGTTCTGGCGCACGGAGAGCTGCAAGCTTATCTTCTGCAGTTAATTCCCGCTCCCATTAAAAACTTTGGAATGCTGAATCCCGTATCCCGAAAAATTCTGGATTATTTTGGAATTGCCAAAAAGGCTCCTCTTCCGGCGTTCGCGAAAAAAACTTTCC
>CAYNKM010000170.1:0-4535 GCA_964397795.1 uncultured Desulfovibrio sp.
CTTGCCGAGCGTCTCGATGTCCCCGTCGACAAGATTGCCGATACCCTCAAGGTGTCGGGCCGTCATATCTCGGTCGACGCTCCCTTTGTGGAGGGTGAGGACAACAGTCTTCTCGACGTGTTGACCAATGACGACAGCCCCAGCGCCGACTCGACTCTCACTCAGGAGTCGCTCTCGAAGGAGGTTGACCGCGCTCTTCGTCAGCTCCACGAGCGTGAACGCGAGATTTTGAAAATGTTCTTCGGTACCGGTTGTCAGGAGATGACCCTTGAAGAGATTGGTGCGAAATTTGACCTTACACGCGAGCGTGTACGTCAGATTAAAGAGAAAGCGATCCGACGCCTCAAGGGCCAGAAGAGCCGCCTCCTCAAGACCTACCTCGGTCAGTAAACCATTTTTTTGTTAGATTTACCTGATAGCAGCCTGATGTCGCCAAGCGATGTCAGGCTGTTTTTTGTCATGGGAGATAGGGTAGGGCAAGCGCAAATTTTTAGTTAAAGTCTATTAAAACCCATGTAAATATTATAATAGATGCTCAAAACGTCTTACCTTTGTATGAAGAATGAACCAAAAGGTTTCGTTTTGCCAATCTTTCTCCTTATATTCTAATTCCGGACAAAGTAATCTTTTTAACAAATCCAATCTAAACCATGCGTGTATGAATCTAAGTCAGAAAACGCGTTACCTGTTGGCGATTTTGCTCTCGGTAACATTCTCACTTTCAATCTACGCTCAGAATCTTACTGTGACAGGTACTGTCATTGACGAACTGGGCGAACCTCTTATCGGTGCAACCGTCATGCAGAAAGGTACCTCCAACGGAGTCTCTACCGATATTGACGGTAAATATTCACTTAAAGTTCCCTCCAACGCTTCAATCGTAGTCACTTTCGTCGGCTATGAGGCTCAGACAGTAGCCGTTGGCGGACGCACCAAAATCGACTTCCAGCTGAAACCCAACTCGACAGTCCTCGACGAGGTTGTCGCTATCGGTTACGGTACGGTCCGCAAGAAAGACCTTACCGGTGCGGTTTCTTCAGTATCGGGTAGCGAACTTGCAAAAGTACCTGTAACTTCAGCCGCTGCCGCCCTTCAGGGTAAAGCCGCCGGTATCAATATCGTGCAGCAGAGCGGTGCCCCGGGTGCAGGTGTTAACGTAACCGTCCGCGGTGGTGCTTCTCTGACTCAGAGCACTACACCTCTTTATATTGTTGACGGCTTCCCGATGGATAACGCTCTTTCCAACATTGACATCAATGATATCGAGACTATCGACGTCCTCAAGGACGCTTCGTCGACCGCTATCTACGGTGCCCGCGGTTCTAACGGTATCGTCGTTATCACAACCAAGTCGGCTTCGCAGGGCAAGACCAAGATCGACTACAACGGCTTCGTTTCGTTTGACGTCCTCCCCAAGAAGCTCGACGTCATGGACAACGCCCTCGCTTATACCAACTATCAGTATGAGTTGATCGGCCTCCGTAACAACTACGGTCTGTTCACTCAGTATTACGACGACAACTACGACACAAGCGACCCCACATTCTTCTCCAATGCCTACACCCGTATGTATGACCGCTACGCCGACTCATACGCTCTCGATATGCAGGGCGAAGGCTTCGGCGGTTCGGCCGTTACTCAGAACCACAGCCTCTCTATCTCGGGCGGTAACGAAAAGACCAAATATATGGTGTCATACAACTTCGTAGGCAACGACGGTCTTCTCGCCAACCACGACTATACCCGTAACTCGGTCCGCGCAAAGATCAACTCCGAGCTCTACAAGGGTGTCAAGCTCGACTTCTCGGCTTTCTTCTACGGATCTTCAACCCATGGCGGCGGTAAGTTTGACGGTCTCGACGACCTCGTCAAGTATCCCATCAACGGCGGTACAATGTTTACCCGCGACGAGCTCCTCTATACTCAGACTCTCGGTTCGCTCCGTACGATGACCAGCCTCTACTCGGCTACCAACCAGCTCGTGCAGAACAGGGCAGCAACAAGCACCAAGCGCGACCGTCGTCTTGAACTTAACGCCGGTATCACCGTTGACATCATCGACGGCCTCTCATGGCGTACAGCCGGTAACTACGTTACCAAGTGGGGCAAATCGACCTCATTCGCCGGTCCCGAAGGTACAGGCTACCTCCTTGACCCGCTCAACACCGGTATGTCGGGTTCGATCGGTACTTCAGAAGGCTATAACTGGCATATCGCCAACACCCTTACTTATAACAAGACTTTCGACAAGGTTCATGACCTTACCGTAATGCTCGGTCAGGAATATACTTACAGCGAAAGCGAAAGCACATCGCTCTCACTTAAGAAATTCCCCAACCCCAACCACGGCCTTGACTACATCAATACCGCCGAGGTATCGTCAAAGTCAACCGGCCACTCCCACGGTAATATGCTCTCGTTCTTCGGTCGTGCTTCTTATACTTATGACGGCCGCTACATCCTTACCGCCACAATGCGTGCCGACGGTAGCTCGAAGTTCGCCAAAGGCAACAAGTGGGGCTACTTCCCCTCGGTTTCGGGTGCATGGCGTATCTCTCAGGAAAAATTCTTCCAGGAGAGCGGTGCCAACGAATACATCAACAACCTCAAGTTCCGTGTAGGTTACGGTGTGACCGGTAACAACGGTATCGGCGACAACCTCTATACTACCGCCGTTACTCTCGGCAGCTATCCTATGGATAACAACGAGCAGAATCCCTCATTCAACCTCTCGACCGAGCTCGGTAACCCCAAACTGAAATGGGAGACCCTCCACGCTACCAACGTCGGTATTGACTTCGGTATGTTCAACAACCGTATCAGCCTCGGCGTCGACTGGTATAACAACCAGATCTCCGACATGCTTCTCTCTTGTACCATCCCCTCGACTCTCGGCTACACCAAGCAGATGCAGAACGTAGGTAAGATGCGCAACCGCGGTTGGGAAATCTCGTTGAACACTGTCAACATCGCTACCCGCAACTTCCAGTGGACTTCTTCACTTAACCTGTCGTTCAACCGTTCGAAAGTTATTTCGCTCAACAACGACCTCCAGTACAAGACATTCTCGGCCGGTTCGTCGCTCGAAGGTCAGGTTACTTACTATGCAGCCGTCGGCCAGATGCTCGGCGATATGTACGGTTATGTATATGACGGTATCTACACTACCGACGACTTCATCGACAACGGCAACGGAAGCTTTACTCTTAAAGACGGTGTTGTCAAGCCCTTCGGCGGTACAGCCCAGCCCGGCGACATGAAGTTCAAGGCCGACAACAACGATCCTTCCGATCCTCAGTTCACCAAAGAGCTTGTCAAAATCGGTAACGGTACTCCCGACTGCATCGGTGGTTTCGGCAATACATTCACTTACCGCGACTTCGACCTCAACATCTTCATGAACTTCTCGATCGGCAACGATATCTACAACGCTACCAAGCAGGCTCTCAGCCCCTACGGACCCTTCCAGAACACCATGAACGAGTTCGGTAACAACTTCTATCATCTTATCGACCCCGCTACCGGTGTCCAGGCTACTTCGCTTGCACGTCTTAAAGAACTCAACCCCGACGAAAACAGCCGCCTCTGGTCGCTCACCGAGGGTAACTCGTCAAACATCATCTATCCCTCGTCTTACTTCGTTGAGGACGGTTCTTACCTGCGTATCTCTCAGCTGACATTCGGCTACTCGCTTCCCGCCAAGCTGATCAAGAAAGCTCATATCAGCAAACTCCGTGTTTACTTTACCGCCAACAACCTCTACACCTTCACCAACTATTCGGGCTACGACCCCAACGTGTCGTCGAGCAACGATGACGTGATCTGTACTCCGGGCTTCGACTCCCGTTCTTATCCCGCTTCGCGCAGCTATGTAGTAGGTCTCAATCTTTCGTTCTAACGGTTAACCATTCTAATGACTTCAAAAATGAAAAAATATAATATCACCTCAATGCGTAACCTTATCGCGGCGATTGCGATAGTTGGCGGCGGGTCGATGATCCTCTCCTCGTGTGAGGACACCCTTGACCTCCCTTCCTACACCAAGGATGACACCGAGTTCGCTTTCAGCAACGAGAACAACGCCGATCTTTTCGTTCAGGGTATCTATGGCGGCATTGTCCATGAAGAGTTCTATCGTCAGGCCAACACCGGCGATATGACCACTTTGGCAGCCGAAGATGCTTTCGAAGGCAACAAGCACTATCTCAGTAACTATGCTTATGACCCTACCGCTCCCTATGTGTTCGGTTCGTCATACGGCGAAGGCTATAAGAAAATCGAGGCTTGTAACCTTGCCCTCTACCGCCTCCGTCAGATGGAGCAGACTCCCAAAATCAAGGCCCTTATCGCCGAGGCAGTAGTGCTCCGCGCATTCATCTATTCCAACCTTATCCGCCTCTTCGGCGACGTTCCTTTCAATACCGAGCCCCTCGAACTCCGCAACCCCAACGCCGAGGATGTAATGTATCCCGTGCGCTATGACCGCGACAAGATCTATGATTTCATCATTGACGAGATGGTGGAGACCATCGACG
>CAYNKM010000171.1:0-4460 GCA_964397795.1 uncultured Desulfovibrio sp.
AATTATTATGACAGCCCTGCCTTAAAAAAAGCATCCCTGCCCTTTATTATCCGCACCCTGCCGGAACAGATCGCCTGCGGTCTAAAGACAGATGTTTGTTTTTGTTTTGGCAAAGATAAAAATTATAAATTTATCAGGGAACTCAACAATCAATTTCACTTCTTCGGCCAAATAATTCCTCTGGATCATCCGCGTTACATTGCCCAGTATAAAACAGGACAAATGCGGGAGTACGCGGAAAAATACGCGGAAGATTTCAAAAAAGCCGCGAGAGACCACTTGCCCACTCTGGTGAAAATATAAAATGACTCTATTCGGAGTTAAAAGGTATGTTTTTTATACGCAGGGCAGGCAGGCCGATCCCCTTTTTTTCCGCCTCCCTGACAAGGGCGTCCGCTTCAGGGCGCATATACCTGACTCCATCAAGAATATAGCATTTTGTCTGTATCCCGTCTGTTCCCGCTTCTGTTTTCTCAATACTTCTCTCCAGGGTAAGGCGCTCAATCTCCCCTATCCTTAATCCCAGAGTGTGGGTATGCCGAAATATTTCCCTGGCTACAAAATCCTGATCGCCTATGTGGCATAATACCTCAAGCTTGCCGCAAGGCCGATTCTTCTTGCCAATCCCAATAAAATAACTCGCGTCCAGCACCTGGGAAAGGTTATTGAGAAAAGTGAGCGCCGCCCCGATTTCCTCTCCGGTTAAATGATCAATGCTGGTTTCAAATTTTATTATTTTCTCCCTGTTCAAAATGAACTCCTAATTGATATAAACTCTCGGCACACGTTCATTCAGATTTGCCAGAAGTTCATAGCCAATTGTATCATGAAGTCTGGCGATCTCGTTCACAGGCAAATTCCTGCCCCAAAGCTCCACTTCATCGCCCTCCCTCGCCCCGGGAATATTGTCAATATTGACAGTTATCATATCCATGGAAATATTCCCCACTATGGGCGCCTTTTGTCCCCTTATAAGCACATAGCGGTTTTCAATTCTCTGACGCGGATAACCATCCGCATATCCGCAGGCAATAACCGCAATCCTCTCTTTTTTCTGGCAAATGTAGCGGGAGCCATAACCGATAGCTTCACCGCATTCAAGCTCCTGAATACTAAGAATACGGCTTCTCAAGGTCATGACAGGCACCAGATCCAAATCTTCAGATGCGATTGATGAAGAAGGGCTAACGCCGTAAAGGGCAATCCCCGCCCTGACTGCATCGCCGCCTATTTCCGGATGCCAGAGAATTGCGGATGAATTTGCAAGACAGCAGGATAAATTTTCAAGCTCGATGAATCTGTTCATCTGCTTTTCAACGGTGCAGATTCCTTCCTGCGGATATCCCGCCTCCGCGTTCGCAAAATGGGTGAGTAAACCGCCTATCTCAAGATTCCTGATTGAAGATAAGGCGGAAACGACCAGTTCCGCGTCCTGTGGTAAAAAACCAAGACGGTTCATACCGCTATTTATTTTTATATATACACGGATTTTTTTCTGAAATGGGAATTTCTTGAGAGATTCTATTTGCCAGGGACTATGCACCAGAATATCAAGTTCGTTTTCCTCAACAATACCCAGATCGGTATCTTCAAAAAAACCTTCAATGAGAAAAACCGGCTTGCGCCAGCCGCCTTTTCGGGCAACCTCCGCCTCATAAATATCCAGAACAGCCAGGCCATCCGCCTGTTCCAGACTAGGTAAAAGCTGGGCAAGACCGTGACCATAGGAGTTGGCTTTACTAACGGCCCAAAGAAAGCGGTTTCCAGCCAATTTCCTTAAAACCGACAGATTATGGCGGAGGGCTCCTCTGTCAATAACTGCTTCTATAGGACGGGGCATTTAACCTCCATTCAGTTTTTATTTTTGCTTATAAAGCCGCCAGGGTCCGGCTTGATCAACCAATTCCGCATAGGGCAATAAACTTCCCACCATATCTTCCTTCCTGCTTATTATCCAGGGCGCCCGTGTTTCAAGCCAGGCGTCCACGACGGAATCGGAAGAGGATAAAATCTTTTCTGTTTTTAACCATTGGACGCTTTTGGGAAAATCCTTATTATAATAATGAACATACCCATCCTTAAAAGCATAGGCAAGAGGCCTCAGGGAGAGATAACGTACAGGCATTAAATCCTCATCGACAAAGACTTTCTCCCCTTCAGGAACATTCTGCTTCACTATTTCAGCAAGTTTTTTCATCTCGATGGCTTTGGCGTGTTCTTCCCCTGCCCTGTCCGCAAGAGGCAACTGGATTCCCGTATATTGGGAAATAAAATACTGGGCCGCGACATATTGGCGATCAGAAGTAAAGAAAAGTATGCCCGCCAAAACGCAGATCAGGGAAATACGCCAAAATATTCGGGGCAAATAAAGCGCCATAAGTCCTGTAACCATTATCCATGAAAGCGGGATACATAAGCGGATCCCCCTGATCAGTTCATGTCCCATAGGAAGTCTCCCAAGCCTGGGAGCATATTCGCTTTCGGCCCAGCAAAAGATGATGACAAGAATAATGGCAAGAAGCAGGCTGGGATACATCAGACATAAATCCTTCAGCAAGCCTTTTGATTTTTTGTAAATCAGGGCCCAGCAGACCAGACCGCCGACCAGGATTAAAAAAGGAGGATTGCCTACGGAAAAGAAATTGAAAAGGCGGGAAGCGAAACCGGAATAATCCTGGCGCCATCTCACTTTAAAAAATTCATGAAATAGCGCCAGTTCCTCCTGGGAGAAGCTTTTTCCCTGAGCCAGCGAAGGCCACAGGTATATCAGCACAGGAATAAAAAAAGCGGCAAGACATAAAACAAGATTTATCAGATGGCTGGAGAAGGAAGTTTCTGAATTTTTCAGAAGAAGGAAGGCCATAAAAAACATGGCGCCACAATTCAGGGCATTTACTCCGTGAACCCATACCGCCAATCCGCAGAAGAGCATCGTCAAAGGCCGGAGGAAAGGATAGCGGACCGCATAAACGCCCAAAATTAGTAAAAAAGGAAAAAGCGCAGCGAAAAAAACCCTGGGAACGGGATCGGAATGATTAATTCCCCAGAAAGTCCCCCATCCTATCCAGACAGTTATTCCCATTAAAAGGGAAAGCATGGCCGCAAGAACAGGATAGCGAAAAACAACGCGACCAAAAAGATACCATCCGGAATAAAAAACAAAAATACAGATTGCCCCGGCAGTCAGCAGCGCGCCAGCGAAATCATCATTTTTCAGAAGCAACCCTGCAAGCCATCTTTGCAGATTGGGGATTGAATTGGCCGGGCTTACCCTATCCAGAACCGGATCTGACCTGAAAAGTTCGGGATGTTTTTCACCAGCCATCCCCTGCGCGTAAGTCTGAAGGTCGGAATCCAGGATTGCGCCATGTTCAGACATGAGCATTATGCCCTGCCAGCTTGAATAGGAATAAATAAAAATAAATATAATAAAAATAAAATCTGCCAAAAAAAAAGATTTTCTTTTATCTTTATTAAAAAATGTATTCTTCATGAAAAATTGTATTTTCAGTCATATTTTGGGGCGAAAACAATTGGCTGATATATTTTTTTTGAATTTATCCGTTCAAAGTCTGGAAAAAGTTTAAAATATATTATTTAATGGGAAGCGACATAAGTTTTTTGAACCAGTCCGGAATCGGGACAGGCTTGCCCACGTCATTTATAAAGGCGTGCCTGGTCATCCCTTCCGCAAGCAATCTTGATTTATCCTCATTCCAGATTTCATAAGCAAATACAAGGGAGGCCCTGCCCCATTCTCCTATGCCAATCCTTATTAAAATAAGCTCATCATATCTTGCAGGACTGCGGTAACGGCATTCAACTTCCCTAACCGGTAAAAGTATTCCTTTTTTTTCAATTTCAGAATAACTCATGCCAAAATGTCTAATATATTCGCTCCTTGCCCTTTCAAAAAAATGTAAATATTCAGCATAATATACAACGCCCATTTTATCTGTTTCCCCGTAAGACACCCGGTGAGGCAGCCAGATTTCAGGAGATGGAAATTCATGCATCAATTTGTCCCCAATAAAAAATTGTTACTGATAATTATTTCTTGTTTCCTGATCTTGTCATGCGCGGAAAAAATTTCTGAAAAACATCCTGTTTTACCTTCTGCTCCGCCAGTTTCCAATGAAGAAAGCGTAGAATATTTTCTGGCGCATTTAAACCCGGCTAATCAGGATTTAACAAGCTTTGCGGATATGGCTCCTACAATCGGCAAGTCTTTAATATATGTCAATACAAAAGCTCCAGACGCTCTTGCCCTGAATACTCCTCACCTTAAAGTGACCTGGGGCGAGCTTGCCAAAACTCTCCGGAGATTAAAAGACATTCTCCCATTGCTTGATAAGGATCCTGGTCTCCTGGAAAAAAATTTTGTCTGGATTCCCGTCCCGGACGGAATTGATTATTCCGGATACTATGAGCCTCGCGTTCCGGCTTCCCGTACCAAAAAG
>CAYNKM010000172.1:0-4457 GCA_964397795.1 uncultured Desulfovibrio sp.
CAGCCACCCTTACAAGAAAGAGAAAATTTGTAATGCGCATCCTGCTTGATACCATATCTGTATTTACATGAGCAAACTTATCCTTCTGAAGTACTAAAGCATTTTGAAAAATACAAAGTCGGTGATATTGGTATTTCCACTATTACAATTACTGAACTTGGGTATGGAGTGCAAAAGAGCAAAGCCAAAGAAAAACTCGCAACATACTTCAAGCTTTTCTTATACCGCTTGAATCTTTGCCATTTGATTATGCTTCAGACATGATTTAAGGAAAGATCAGAGTTGAACTTGAACAGGCGGGGACGCCTAAAGGCTGCATGGATATACTTATAGCAGCCCAGGCGCTTGCTCACAACTACACCTTGGTTACCCATAATCTTAAGGAATTTGGCAGAATTGAGAATTTAAGATTTGAAACATGGGTAGGATAAGCTGGATTAATTTATGCTTCAAACACACGGTAAAGACAGGCTTCCAATATACAGGGAACAATATCAAGCTGTTTACATAGATCAATAATTTGATCCTCAACCTCTCTATATTGTTTTTCCTTGCTAAATGAATTTTTATCTTCAGGCAGATCAATACCACCCAATTTTCCCAATGCTTTTTTAATTCTGCTATCAATGGGTATTACATAACGGGAAAAGCCAAGCATTTGGAGCATATTCCTGGCTTGTTTGGGACCGATACCTAAAAACTCCTGAAAGTTGAGTGTTATCTGTCTTTCTTTTTCCAGAGATGTATCCTCTTTTAAAGTCTCAAGGCCTTTACAAATTATCTCCCATTCAGTCATCATTTTTTTATAATTTTGATCAAGATAATCGGCGAACTTGTCTTGACAACCAAGGGAAGAAAGGTTTTCTGAAAAAAAGACTTTTTTATTTTTTTGCTGGCTTACCGCATTAAAATCAAAGATAGGCGAATTTTTTAATTTATTGACTGCTGATTCCCTTCTACCTGATGTAATCACACCCAACAGAAGGGTACGCCAGAATTTTTCTTTTGTAACTTCCCGATTTTCATTATTAATATTGGTGTTGATTCGATTCTTAACGCTTTCGTCATTCATGTATTTTTTAATAATCATGTTATAATTTTCAATAATATTCTGCGAGTATTCCATTTTAGCATCCCTGGCTTATTTTAGTTTTTCATTTTTATAATTTTACGTTTTTAAGACACTTAATTTCACTTTGTTGTAATTCCAGCATTTTCAGAAGGGTATTTTCAAGCTCTTTTTTTAGCCAATCCGGTTCCAGGACCTTTACGCCATCCGCATAGCCCAATATCCAGGCCAGACATTCCCTCTTGCTTGCCATTTTTGCTTTGAGGATAATTGATTTGTCATCTAATGTTATAATGGACTGTCCCTCACTCCATTGCCTTTCAGCAATATATTGCGCCACAGTGGGAGAAAACCATAATGTAACCTCAAATACATCCTTTATCATAATTCCCATTTTGTCGTTTGCAAGAGGAGAAAGATCCGGAAGGTTGGCTGAAGATAGTTCAGTTTCCTCGCACTTCCAAAAGCGCTGAATTGGTAGACGGGCAGGATCCGGGTGAAGTAAATCGAAGGGTGGACTTTCTGAAACAGTCCATCCTTCCGCATAGATGCAACCCAGATGGTGTAAAAGGCGCAAAGGAGCAAAATAACTGCGTTTTGGAATATCATTTTTAATGGATTTATAATCGATTATACAGACCACCCTTTTCTGAATGGCATGGATCAATGTATTAATAATTGGTTGGAATTGGGTATAATCTATCTTACCTCGTCCAATCCCTGCGCTAATGCGCGGTGGAATTGATTCTCTTTGTGGTAAGTAGGATACAGCCTGATTAATGCAGGCGTCCATTTGCGCAAGCATTTTTTCTGGGAACAAATTGGAGAGAAAATCACGACAGAGTGCCAACTGTTGGAGTCCATCCGCATTAAGGCTGATTATAGGCAGCCTTGCAGGTCTTTCAAGTTTATAAAAAGATTCCCTACCCCGCTTTTCTTTTTTTAAGCTACCCACTCTGGCTCGTTCCAGCTGATTCAAGAGGCGTCCTACAGAAGCCTTTGATGAATTAAGATAGCCCTTTCCTGTCAATTCTTTTAGACTGTAGTAACGGTTGTTAAATAGCAACAGGGTGAAAAGCGAGAGTAGCTTTTCTGAAGGTGTGCTATCCTGATCCCATTTTGGTGGCATTAATGTTCCTTCTTTTAGTCTACCGGGTCAGGCTCATTCCCTGACACGGTAGCTATTTTACTCGCAAATCATTCCTTATTCATAATCTTCATCGATTTCCAGAGAATCCTTTGCTTCAGCCACCACATCAGGCTCAGAATCCGCTAATAGAATTTCAAAAGCCGCTCTGGGAGCATTGGGATTTGCGGCGAGAGCTATTCTTATAGCCGGATCGGGATGGGTTGCAAGATACAGGGCTACACCCTTTCTGACTTTTTTGTTTTCAATGAATTCAATATTTTCTGCCAACGACAAAAGAATGGCATTGTTGACACGAGGAAGTAAATTGAGATCGGATTCTTGCATGGTGGAAATAGCGTCATCATCAGGTTCTGTAATATTTTCCGTTACAAGCCTGGCGAAGTCGGGCCGAAATTTTTCGGGCAAGTCTGGATTATGTAAAAAATTATGGCGTACTTCAATATGGTCATTATGAGCCAATGCTTCCACAATTGGCAACCCTGTATCAGCCGAAAGCCGTCTATTAGAATTGGCAGGATAGATAAGTTTTTCACAATTGCGGGCCAATGTGCAGAATATTTCTACATCGTTTGAATCCAGCGCTTCCTGGGCTTGGGAATCAGTCAGATTTTCAAAAAAATCACTATCTTCAAGTAATACACGCCTTAATTGCAAATCGCCTGTCTCCCAAATCCTGTCAAACAGTTCCTGGTTATATTCCATGTTATATACAAGGTTTTCTGTAATGGAATTAATACCAAGATCTATAAGTTGGCGGCCCAGGGCCGCATATTGGTGTTCGGCAGGAAATGAGTTTGTGATCGCCGCCAGTAGCTTGTAATCCACAGAGAAAGACATGCCATTTACGATAATTTCCACATTAGTCATCTTCCGGCTCCTTTTAAGAAAAAATATTGTTATTGAAGCCAGTTTATTCTCTATCGTTTCAGATTTTGCGCATGATGAAATTTTTTTAATCTTTTTTTGTAAAGTGTGTTAGATGCGGCAATAACAATGTCGTTATCCTCGTTAGGTCTTTTGAGCATGAGTTTCAATATATAATTGGGGGTTCTTATATTCTTGGCAAGACGCAAGCGTATTTGGGGATCTGGATGTTGGGCAAGTTTCAAAGCAACTGCACGTATGGCTTCTTTATTCCTTATCTTGCCAATCCGGGAGGCAAACCAAAGGCATTCAGCTCTATCGGCCAAATTTATTAGCTGGATATCCATTGAGCTCAAATTCTCAAGGGGTAATTCCCTGAGTGGTACACCAACTCTACGGGCCTCTTCAAAGTTCATAAATAGCCCGTTTGGTAACCAGCCAACTTTCGCATATACACGACGGACACTCTGAAGATGATGGTATTTGATAAAACGCAAAAGATGCCAGCCAGCATCAGAAAGCCCTTCTATACCTTCAAAAGTCTGCCAAATTCCATTCAAGGTTGTAATATTTCTTGTTAAACGCAAAAGGAGCTCCTCGTCTCCAGCTACCAGCACATCCTGGATAATATCTTGTGATGCGTTTTCAAGAAAGGTGGAATTTTTCAAAAGGGCAAGACGTATATTTCGTTCTCCCAGTCTCCACAGACTATCGTAATCTTCTGGAAGCAATTTGTCGCCCTCAATGAGTGGAATGAGTACATAGGGATGACCACATTTGGCAAGCTCGCGCGCCAGGAGATAATTTTTTCTTTTAGTGCAGTTAATTGTATTCGCAAGCATTTTAACAAATTGGTATCCCACGCGAAATTCCTGACCATTGACGATAACTTTCACATCCATTTTATTCCCCTTGCATTGAGATGAAAAAATGCAAGAGGTAGAATGTATTATTATCGTTTCAGATTTTGATATAAATAAAACTCGGGTTAATTTATATCTGTATCAATTTAAGATGCGATGGAGAAAATGAGGGATCTTTTAAATAATGCTGTAGATAAGGCAACATACCGCGAGTTTATTGAAAACAGTCTGTTGCAAAAAGGAGGAGACATAATTTTCATAGATAAAGCAAGGCTTTATAAAACCACTTTAAAGAAAAGATATTTTATGAAAAAGGTGCAATGAATCGGTTGATTTTGGGGGTCCAAAGTCACAAAAAGCAAAATTACCTCTAAAAAAAGTAAAGGGATTATGGTTATTTAGCCATATCCCTTTGTAAAATATATTGTTAAGCAAAGAATCGGACTCCTATTTTCAAATGCCCGTCCCAGCTCTCAGTAGCGATCATGTCGGCCGTTTCGGCGTGCCTCGC
>CAYNKM010000173.1:0-4440 GCA_964397795.1 uncultured Desulfovibrio sp.
CCTTGCTGCTTGCAACATTTTCATTTCTTCTGTTCGCCCTCCCCTGTCCGGCCCTGGAATTAAACAAAAACCTGCCGCATTATATCCGGGAAATGGAATTTTACTATCTAAGGCCCAGACCGGAAATCCTCGCTCCCCTGCTCAATAATTTAATCAAAAAAAACGCCCTCTCCGCCAGTGAAAATCGTCTTATGCTGGCTTCCTTTTTTGCCGAATTAAGCCGAAAGGAGAAATTAAATCTGCCCGATTTTATACGCCAGAACAATTTCCAGAGCAAAGACGCCCGCCATATGTTTGCCTGGGCCATTCATTTATCCGATCTTCCCAAAGAAGATATTTTACTCAAGGAGATCCTGAAATCAGATGAGCAGAACCTGTTGGCCCAGATTAAAAGAACTCCCCGCAAACTTCTGAACTGGCCGCTTGATTCAGAAAAATCCGTCCTGCAAATGTACTGGACCGCTTTTATGGCAAATGGTGACCAATCCTATCCGGACGCGATAATCAAACAGGCGTTAAAGCTGGCTAATCCTTCAGGCGCGGGATCAAGAGACAAACATAACACAAGCCTCGCGGCGGCGGCCAGTTTATACGATCTTGTTCCTGCCCACAAAAAAGTCCTTGCAAGGGTAAAAGCCAGTCTGAATAATAAAAATGAAAAGGAAAAGCAGCTTCTAAAAATGATTATGCATGAGGAAAAAAGCTGATTCCCACATATTTATTCGTCCACAACCTCCAGCCTTTTGGGACAATTCAGACAGACAGAATCGGGTTCTCCGCCCACCAGCATTTTCCTGAATGTTTTAAATTCCTCTTTTTTCCATATATCAAGAGGCTCATTTTCAGCCACATTTCCATACACCCTTCTTTGTTCCGGCAAATCGGAACCGGGAACATTCAGATAAACACAGGGAGATACATTGCCATCCGCGTCAATATATAATGTTTTCCTGATATTTTCGCGGCAGCCGTTTTCATGTAGCATTGTCCTTTTTCCTGGCAAGGCATAGTGAATTTCTTTCCCATTCTCCCTGGCCTTTTGCGCGATCTCCTTCAAAATTACCCGAGCCGAGTTTATTTTATCAATGTCTTCCGGATAAAAGGCAAGTTCCCTGTCTTTTGGAACGGCCAGATAATCCAGTGTGCTTATAATCGTCGTATTCACTCCCAGCTTATCCATCAAGTCCGGGATCCGATGCAAGGCCTCAAGCTGGTTTGCCAAAAGAATGTAGGCAAGATGAATTTCCAGATTACTGTTTTTCCGGGCTATTGACTCTTGCAAAAATTTTATATTGTTGCAAACCAAATCAAAATCAACATCTACCCTGCTTTTATTACTCTCCCTGTCAGTACCGGCCAGAGAGAAGGCTATCAAATCCAGATTTCCTGAAGTCAGTTTGTCAGAAATATCCTCATTCATGATAAGCCCGCATGAGGTGGTGGAAACATGGCAACCGGCTTTTTTGGCCAGCGCCACCAGATCAAAAAAACGGGGGTGAAGGAGGGGTTCGCCCCAGCCCTGCAAATGCGCCTGGGAAGAAACCTTGAAGAGCGGCCAGAGTCTGGCAAAGGTTTCCGGCCTTATATGCCTGGTCTTCCACTTGTCTGACTGGGAACTGTGCGGGCAATAGGAGCATTTCCCCATACAGGCCGAACTTACTTCAATCTGTACGCACTGAAGGGGACGACTCAAGCCAAAAAGGGTCTCGGCAAGGCTTTCAAGAAAACCAGGTTTGCGGAATTTGGGATTTTTCAGGGGATCTTTTTTGTCTTCCGGATTCATTTGCCACCCATAAGGCGGTATAACCAGCTTTTTCTTTTAATTTTCCATTTGGACTCCACATAGGGAAAAAGAGGATGCGCCCCCCATTTTTTCTTGAAAAATTCCACTCCCCTGTCTATGCCAAGACCCAGGTTCACTTTTTCATATCCCAGGGAGGCGGCGTCATTGATAATGGTGTCAAGAAGCAGATCCGAGCTGCCAGGAACAGCGTCAGGATAACGAAAGGCAAACATGTAAAAAGCCGTCGCGAATGCGGAAAAATCCGCTACAGCGCAAGCTTTCAACTTCCCGTTTTTATCCCTCGCCGAATATACCCGCGCCTGGGGAGAGCCTTCCAGATATTTACCTATTTGCCCAAAAAGAAATATCGAATCATCGCCCAGACTTGCTTTTTTTCTGGAACAGAAAGAGTCGCATAGACTCATGTGTTCTTCCGTCCAGGCTGTCTTACCGCTATCTATTTCAATATCGATGTCTCTCGACGCCCTTTTTAAGGTATTGCGCAGTTTTGCATTTCTTTCCAGCTTGTCCAGAGCCAGTCCCCAATAAAAGTCCCTGTCGCATTGACAGTTCCCGGGAGCTTTAAGAGGTTTTTCTGGTCCCAGAACTGTCAGATCTTTCAGGCCTTTCATCTGTAAGACCTGTTCCACAGCTTCATTCATGCCTGACGCGTCACATGGATCCTTTGGAGAAAAAGCCACGAGAACGCCGATATCCTCAAATTGATGCAGCACGGCTTCGCCAAGAACCTGGCTTTTCATTCCCGAAACCGAACTTACATAGGGAATAAGCTGATCAGGGGTCTGCGCCAATGCGGTAATATTGTCCAGATCTTTCACCAGTTTACCTTGTCATCGGGCCTTGAGAAATCCCGCCATTTTAAATGAATCCTGGGCCAAAGCCCGAAAGGTTTTTGCCTGATTCTGAAACCATCTTCCTTGAGCATATGCCGTAAATTAACCATATGGGCACAGCCCACAAACACCGCGCAGCGCCCCTCTTCAAGCCAGGGTCTCATCCTCTCCCTGAATCTTTGATCCCTTCTGCCCACAACATGTTCAGTGCGGGTGGGAAACTCCGCGCTCGATCCCATCATTTTTTCCAGATCGCCTGCCAGATAGGCTTTCCGGTTTTGTCTCGCGTAATTTTTCCATCTGTCACAATTTTTAAAAAAATTAATTACCCTTTCTTTGGGCAGTGAGGAAAGAGATTCCAACTGTTCTTCCAGGTTTTCCATGCCCACAATATTCAGATTCATATCGCTTGCCACCCGCCAGGCTTCCATATCGACAGATTCTTTCCATCCCTGTCTTTCCAGGAATTTTGTCCACAAGGTAAAAAAAGCGTACCAGTAATTTCCGGTGCGCAATATATGGACAATATCAAGCTGGCCGCGCGGAAGAGCGGAGATCAGGCGGGAAAACCCACCTTTGGAACCATTTACTATTTTATCAAGCTTGTTTATTTCCCTTTCTGTCAAATCGTCAACAAGCGGCGTTTTGCCAGAAGGCAGAATTTTGCCCGCCGCCTCCACCTGATTCATAAATCCGTTATCAAGCGGACCTTCAAAAATAACATTGCGGACATTTTTAAAAAGATTCCTGAATGATGGCTCAAAACTCCGGCAAAAAAAATGGGCCGTGCCTGAAATCCATGAGACTTTATTATTTTTTTCAACTTCCCAGATCATCGCGAACGGACTGGATTCGGGCATTTCATTTATTATCTGTCTTGCGGACTTGTTACTGCTTTTTAAAAGAGCAAACGCCATCTCCCGCGCGATACTTCCGGAATACTGGCCCACGCTTTCCACGACTCTCCCTTCTGGCTGCCATTCGGCCATTTGGTAGGGAAAATATGCCCGGCCTCCCCATTTTAATTTAAAGCGCAGGATTCCATCATTTACGCCCAGACCCAGATGAATATATCTTTTTTTTTCACTTCTGGCATTCTGAATCATCTTCCAGAAAAGAAGATCCATGGCATGGGGCACATTGTATTTTTTTGAATGCGCGCCAAGAATATAACTTACGAAATATTCGGGCGAATAATCCAGAAGCAGACTGGCTACAAGATTGTTATCCTGATCCCTGGCGTCCAGAAGCCTGAGCTTCCCCTGACAGGAGGAAAGTGCCCTGGGCGTCTGGATATATAATTCCATAACCCTTGGAGACATTTTTCCACCGCTTCCCTTGAAAGAAAGAAACTCATTCCATAGTTTCCTGTGACCTGGCGAAAAAACACTGCCCTCGCTCACCGTTAGAAGAGTTTCAGCTTTTTTTACGGGATTTTTTAATTGACGGGGAACGGATGCCTTACTGGAGAGAAGATAATATCTGTCTCTGACGATGACATGAGGCTGTATCTCTTCCGGCAGGGAGGCGCCTATCGCATAACATGTCCTGGCGCCGCTTTCTTTTATGGCCTTGTCAAGCGCGTTTTGAAAATCATCATTGTTATAGGAACCATAAAGCGGATAGGCGATAGCCATTAGCCAGTCTTCCGCGTAATAAAACTGATAATTGTCAATAAGCAGAGGCTCGCCTTTGGACATCGCTGTCATCAGGGGGAGAGAATGTTCAGGAACTCGTTCTGCGCGCAAGTCTTACCTTTGTTGGTCTTATATTATATTGAATGATTTTGATTTTCCCTTTTAT
>CAYNKM010000174.1:0-4398 GCA_964397795.1 uncultured Desulfovibrio sp.
TGATATAATACGACCGTGGCTATAATTGTGGTGAGGTTTGAATCGACAATTGATATGCTGGCTCTTTCAAAGCCCGCATTGACCGCCGCGAGTGGAGTCATGCCGTGGCGCAGCTCTTCCCGTATTCTTTCATATATGAGAACGTTCGCGTCAACGGCCATTCCGATTGTCAGCACTATGCCCGCAATACCTGGCAGGGTAAGGGTCGCGCCAAAAGCCGACATACCGGCCATGATGATCAGCATGGTAAAACAGAGCATGACGTCGGCAATAACTCCGCTGTAACCATAATAAAAGGCCATGAACAGAATAACCAGAATGGATCCGACAATGGCAGCCCTTATGCCGCTGTCAATGGATTCCTGCCCAAGGGAAGGGCCAACACTTCTCTCCTCCAGCACGGTCACGGGAGCGGGCAGGGATCCGGCTCTTAAAACGATCGCCAGATCCTGGGCCTCGGCGGTTGTAAAATTCCCGGAAATGCTGGCCCTTCCTCCTCCGATCCTCTCACGGATAACAGGAGCGGAATACACTTTGCCATCCAGGACAATTGCCATCTGGCGACCGACATTTTCTCCCGTTATCCTTTCAAAAATTCTGCCCCCGCGGTTATTAAAGTTCAGACTCACATAGGCCTGATTCATATTATCAAAGGAAGGCCTGGCGTCGGCGACATCCTCGCCGGTGAGCATCGCATCCTTTTCCACCGCGATCTGACGGACCTTCTCCTTTTTGCTGGCATCATGCTCCAGAAGAGGCAGAATAATAACCCCTGCCGGAGTGACCGGATTGCCTGGATCGACATCATCACGCACCAGATGAAATTCAAGATGGGCGGTCTGACCCAGAATCTGGACCGCGCGGCGGGGGTCGGATATCCCGGGCAATTGCACCTGAATACGGTTATCCGCCTGCTTGCGAATATCCGGTTCAGCGACGCCAAATTGATCAATTCTGTTTCGTATAGTCCGCAGGGCCTGATCCAGCGCCATATTTTCCAGTCTTTCCGTTTCCGCTGCCGTAAACCTGGCGGTATATCTTAATTGACCAGCCTCGCCGGGCGTGGAAGAAGAGACTTCAAGCTGGGGGAAATTTTTGGCCAGAATTTCCTTGAGGCTGTTTTCATTTTCCGCTCTGGGCAAAATAAATTCCAGAGTGTCGCCGCCAATAACCCTTGGCCGCAGGATCGCTATTTTATCATCCTGAGCCACTCTTCTTAAATCCTGACCGGTAATCGCCAGCGAATTTGCCACCGCCTTTGCGACATCCACCCCAAGAGTTAGATGAATGCCACCCTTAAGATCCAGCCCCAGATTGATATGGCTGTCGGGCAGAACAGATCTTAAAGCCGTTCCCAGGCCAGGTATGCTTGGCAAGGCGTAAATCAGACATAACAAAAAAACGGCAACAGAAATAAAAAGACGCCAACGTAAACCCATTAAGCACCATCCCATAAAAATCTGATCCATCAAGAATCAGCGCCGACTTGTGATTTTACCGCCTGTATTTGGCCATTCAGGTTTCGGATAGCCCCAAGTTTAATTTTGGCAGTAAATCTGAATAATACCGGATATAAACTGCCAAAATGAGCCAAAAAATAATTTCCAGCTCATTTTCAGCAGACTGTCCTTATAACAGACATATGATTTTTAGAAAACTTCTACTTTTCCGGCTTGCTTTCCTCGCCCCCCGGAGCAGCCATGAGTCCGCCTATGGCCGCGCGGGAAATCCGTATTTTGGCATCTTCGCTCTGCAAAATGACCTGCTCCTGATCTATACTTAAAATACGGCCAATTATTCCGCTTGAAGTCACAACCCAGTCACCGCGTTTTAATTCCGAGAGCATCTGCTTATGCGCCTTGGCCCTTTTTTGCTGCGGTCTGATGAGCAGAAACCAGAAAATAACAAACATGAGAATAAGCGGAAGAAACTGCATAAGCATGTCCATTCCGCCCGCTTCTCCCCCCGCCGGATTCGGGCCCATCGCAAATGCTATTGATTCAAGCATTAAACACCTCCAGAGTTCGTCCTGTCTGACGCTCCTGTTAACATGAAAAAAATATATGCCGCGTAATTTACAGGCTTTTTATTCCAAATAAACGCTCAAACAATATAAAAAGCCTGATTTTTATGTAAGGCAAACTTCCGCAAATAAAGTGATGGCATCCCCTGAAAGGGAATTAAAATTTATAGAAAAATTATTGACATTTGACAAGTATGATCAAGCCTCGGTATCCCGCACAACTTCCAGAATATCCGGCACAGTCCTGATTTTTTCAATAAGCTGATAAAGCTGGGTGACGTTATTCACTTCCACCTTTAAATGCAGGTTAGCCCGGCCATCAACAAGAGTTTCCAGATTAAGGGCTGTGATATTTATATTATTTTTGGATATTTCCCCTGATACTTTTGCCAAAACACCTGCCACATTATTGGCTATGACAAAAATTCCCGCTTCATAAGGCTTTTCTTCCTGACCTTCCCAGTGAACACTAATGAGCCTTTCCAGTTCCATATTTGCCACATTGGGGCAGTCTTCCCTGTGGACGGTGATCCCCATTCCCCGGCTTATATAACCGATGATTGGATCTCCCGGAACAGGATTGCAGCATTTTGCAAAACGCATTAATACCCCATCCACACCGGTAACGCCAACTCCCTCGCTTTTTGCCTTACCCGAATCCCTGGTTTCCTTGACCGCCGGCGTGGACGCCTGAGGGGACTGACCTGGATTGAGAACAGAATAAAGCCGGTTTAAAACCCTTCGCGGGGTTATATGCGCATATCCGACAGAAGCGGCCAAATCGTCAAAATTGTCAAAATTAAGCTATTCGGCCACTATGGCCATATGCCCATCCTTGAAGGCTTTGGCAACGTTGATACTGACTTTGCGGCCCTCTTTTTCCAGCATCTCCCTGCCCAGATTAATGGCATGTGAACGTTCTTCCGTACGCAGATAATGCTGGATTCTGCTTCTTGCCCTGGCTGTCTTGACAAGTTTAAGCCAGTCCCGGTTTGGATTACGGGCCGGATCTGTTATTATCTCAACTACATCGCCGTTTTTTAGTTCCGTTCCCAATGGCGCCAGACGACCATTAATTTTTGCCCCCGCGCAATGATGCCCCACCTTGGTATGAATCCTGAAAGCGAAATCCAGGGGAGTGGCTCCCTCCGGCAATTCCTTTACATCCCCTGCCGGAGTATAGACATAGACCTCTTCCTTAAACAGATCCATCTTGAGAGAATGCATAAATTCACGGGAATCAGCTTCCTCGCCCTGCCGCTCAAAAATTTCTCTCAACCATTCAAACTGTTCCAGATCCTTGCTGTTTACCCTGCCTGCTTCCTTATAAAGCCAATGAGCGGCGACACCATGCTCCGCCTGCCGGTGCATCTCCTCGGTACGAATCTGAATTTCTATCCTCTCCCCTTCCGGCCCAATGACAGTCGTATGCAGACTTTGATAGCCATTGGCCTTGGGCATGGAAATATAGTCCTTGAAACGGCCATATACTGGTTTCCACTGCGAATGAACAAGACCAAGAACCGCGTAACAGTCCTTTAAATCCTTTACGAGAACGCGAAAAGCCATTATATCGTGCATCTCGTCAAGCGTCAGGGACTGGGATTGCATTTTTTTAAAAATACTATATTTATGCTTTATACGGCCATAAACCGATCCTTCTATCCCGTTGTCCTTCAGAAGCTTTTCAAGCATATTCACAACGTTGCCGATAATATGCTTTTCCACAACCTGATGACTGTCCAGCCAGTGATCTATCTGGTTATAAACATCAGGGCGCAAATACTTGAAACTTAAATCTTCGAGGCGCCTTTTCAGAACATTCAGGCCCAGTCTATTGGCAAGAGGGGCATAAATGTCCATTGTTTCCTGCGCGATCCGCTTTTGCTTATACGTTTTCTGAAAATCCAGAGTACGCATATTGTGCAGGCGATCAGCCAGCTTGACCATCAGGACCCGCATGTCATGACTCATGGCCAGAATCATTTTACGAATATTTTCGGCCTGGGCTTCTTCCTTGTTTTCAAAAGTGATCATGCTGATTTTGGTCACCCCATCCACAATGTCCGCCACTTCCTCGCCAAAATTGTCATCAATTTCTTCTATCGTGGAATGGGTATCCTCCACAGTATCATGAAGAAGGCCGGCTGCGATGGTGGGCTCGTCAAAACCCATATCCGCCAGAATATCCGCCACCGCCAGCGGATGGGAAAGATACGGCTCTCCAGAGAGACGCGTTTGCCCCGCATGTGCCGCGGCCGCATAAACGTAGGCATGCTTGATTAAATCCAGATTGGCGCTCTGGTTATGGGCCGCAACCTTGTCGAGAATTTCCTGAATGCGAATCATGTTATCGCCCTGATGGGATGTTTAAA
>CAYNKM010000175.1:0-4368 GCA_964397795.1 uncultured Desulfovibrio sp.
GGTACTTACCCAATCTGCTATCGCCATGCTTGGACAGGCTAACAGCTATCCGCAGATGCTTATGAGGCTGCTTGGATGAGGCCTGGTGAACAGGCTTTCAATCTATCTTTATTACTGTCACCTGGCATTGACCATGAGGCTGGTCAAATTTTTTAAAAACGAAAACCCGCAAGATAGCTATCTTCATTTCCAATAAATTTATTTAAGGGAAACTTTTCCCATATTTATTTTATATAAAAGTCGAATTGCCTAAAAAAGGAATATCCCTGAATTTCAGGGATATTTTTTATTTAAAATACAATATATGGACTTTTTAATCTGAAGAAATGGAGGAAGGTTCAAACTTGAGCAAGGCCGCGCCGAAGGTCAGGCCGGCTCCAAAGGCGGTCATAAGGACCAGATCTCCCGCATGGAGACGGTTGTCATGGTGGGCTTCGACAAGGGCCAGAGGTATTGAGGCCGCAGAAGTATTTCCATAATTATTTACATTGGTATAGACAGAATCCGGATTAATTTTCAACCTGTTTCCCACGGCTTCAATTATCCGCAAATTGGCTTGATGGGGGACAAACAGATTTATATCGTCAATTGTCAAACCATTTTTGGCAAGGATTTTTTCACAGACCTGAACCATTTGTCTGACAGCATGCTTATAAGTTTCTCTTCCCTGCATGGAAATAAAAAAATCACTATCAACCTCATCGCCTATATTATATTTACAAGCCGTGCCTCCGCCTACTATGATAAGATCCATAAGTGAGCCATCGCTTTCACAGATGACATCTTCAAGAGAAAAGAGCGGATTTTTATAATTGGCGCGGATAATACACGCGGTAGCGGCATCGCCAAAGAGGACACATGTGCTTCTGTCTTTCCAGTTCAGTCTTCTGGAAAGGGCTTCGGTACTGACAAAAAGGATTACGCTATCCGGATCAGATGAAAGAATTGAGCGACATACGGAAAGGCCATAAATAAAGCCAGTGCAGGCGGCACCAATATCAAACGCCATGACTGGACCGGTTTCAAGTTTTCCGGAAATAATACAGGCTACAGAAGGGGAGAGATAATCCGGAGTACAGGTAGCGACTATCACATGAGTGAGATCCTTTGATTTTATACCTGTACTTGCAAGAACCTTTTTGGCGGCGTTCAGACCCAGTTCCGAGGCTGAACCATTTTCATTTATACGATGTCTTTGACGAATACCAGTTCTTTCAACAATCCAGTCATTGTTTGTGTCAACAAACTTTGCCAAATCGTCATTGGTTAGTACAGTCTCCGGAACAAAAAGACCCATTGACTGAATGGAACAGTCAATTTTCATGATAAATTTCCTGGAAGATAATTATCATACGGAACGTGAAAATCTGGTAAGTTCTTCATTGGCAAGAATGGTTTCAGCGAGAATTGTGTTTGTTCCCTTGCGAACAAAGGCGGCACTCATCTTTATCGCGTTTGTCATGGCTATGGGATTGGAGCGGCCATGACAGACAATGGCCAATCCTTTTAATCCGAGGAGCGGTGCGCCGCCGTATTCAGCATAATCTATGGTTTTGGCAAATTGCTTGAATGCGCTTTTTGCAAGGATAGCGCCGAGGGATGGCAGTATTCCTGAAGTAAAAACCCGTTTTAACATTCGTACGAGGGATGCGGCAAGGCCTTCGCTCATTTTTACGACTACGTTGCCTACAAAACCATCACAGATTACAACGTCTATATTACCAGTAAAAATATCCCTTCCTTCAGCGTTGCCGATAAAATTCAGATTCTGGGCCAGCTTCAGAAGTTCATAAGCTTCCTTGACCTGGGTATTGCCTTTGCCTTCTTCTTCGCCAATACTCAAGAGACTCACGCGAGGAGAGGAGTAGCCCAAAAGATCGCGGGCAAACGCGTCTCCCATCAGGCCAAATTGAAAAAGATGATAGGGACGGCAGTCCACGTTGGCACCGGCATCCAGAACAATAACAGGATTTTTTTCTGTGGGTAAAAGGGCGGAGAGCGCCGGACGTTCAACTCCTGGAAGACGACCCATTATAAACATTCCACAGGCAACCGTCGCGCCAGAGTGTCCCGCGCTAACCACGCTGTCGGCTTCTCCTTCCCTCACCATACGGCATGCGACCTGAATGGAAGAGTTTTTTTTGCGACGCAAAATATCCGATGGTTTTTCATTCATGTAAACGACATCGGAAGCGTGAACTATATCATAATGAGCGCCGCTTAATTCAAGCTTATCCAGTTCTGTCTGCAGTTTGGGCGTATCGCCCACAAGAAGGACATGCGCATCATGTTTGCGCGAGGCTTCAATAGCGCCGGGCACAATAATGGAGGGACCGAAATCACCTCCCATGGCGTCAACTGCGATGACTGGCCGCTCACGCATTATTCAGTTTCATTTTCCTTCATTTTGATTACTTCCCGCGAGCGATATGTTCCGCAGGAAGGACAGACGCGATGGGGCAGGGTGGGTTCGCCGCATACGCAATACACCACTGTCGGTTTGGCTACGCGATCATGAGAACGCCTCATCCCCTTGCGGGAACGGGACTTTTTATTTTGCTGGACAGCCATTGTGATCTCCTTTTTGAACTCAAACTTCAGAATTTATCAAATAAACAGATAAATATCCATTATTTGCAACATTTATAAATAGCAAATTAATAAAGCCTTGTCCAAGCCTTATTGCGGAAGCTGAATATTCAATAATATAAACCAGTTATATTCAGCGGAGTTCTAGCCCCGTTATGAGGTTTCCCCTGCCAGGGTCGCGACCATAACCGCCTTGATGGTATGGAGGCGGTTTTCCGCTTCTTCAAACGCAAGATTCCTTTCTGATTCAAATACTTCATCATTGACTTCCATACAGTCAAGACCAAAGCGTTGATAAATTTGTTCACCAATTCCGGTTTTCCTGTCATGGAAGGAAGGAAGACAATGCAGGAAGCGGCTTTCTGGCTTGTTTGTCATTTCCATAACCTTCCTTGTCACCCTGTAGGGAAGAAGCTGGCGAATACGCTCTTCCCATACATCTTCCTTTTCGCCCATGGAAACCCAGACATCGGTATAGATATAATCGGCGTTGTTTACCCCTGCTGAAATATTTTCGGTCCTTTCTATTCTGGCTCCGGTTTTGACCGCGATTTCCCGGGCCTTTTGAAAAATCTCATCGCTTGTCCAGAGATTTTTTGGACCTACGCAGCGGTAATCAAGACCCAGGAGGGCAGAACCTATCATGAGGGAATTGCCCATATTAAAGCGGCCATCCCCCAGATAGGAGAGAGTTATTTCGCTTAAGGGTCTTTGGCTGTTTTCCCGCATGGTCATCATATCCGCAAGCAGCTGAGTTGGATGCCACTCGTCCGTCAAACCATTCCAGACTGGAATATCACTGTAGTCCGCCAGAGCCTGAACACGCTCCTGGCCAAATCCCCTGTATTCAATGGCGTCAAAAAAACGGGACAGAACGCGGGCCGTGTCCGCGATTGATTCCTTTTTCCCCAACTGGGAGCCTGCTGAACCTAGCCAGGTGACATGAGCGCCCTGTTCATGGGCTGCCACTTCAAATGCGCATCTCGTACGGGTGGAATCCTTTTCAAAAATCAGGGCGATATTTTTATCGTTAAGGTATTTTTTTTCCGTACCGTTTTTCCGGTCTTTTTTAAGGGTGGCCGCAAGATCCAGAAGATAATTTAATTCTTCAGGTTGAAAATCAAGTTCCTTAAGAAAGTCCCTGCCTTTAAGATTCATTGTGTGTTCCATTGATTTCTTGATTGGGGAAGTTACGGAAGGGAAGAGGGGGCAAGAATCCGCATCATTCCTATTTCATCGCAATGATAGAATTTTGGGCATTTGCTGCATTCAACCCATACTATTGGAGGAAGATCCTCCCTGCTGAATTCCTTGAAGCCACAGCGGGCAAAAAATTTTTCCGCCAGGGTAAAAACAAAGACTCTGGGGATACCCAGTAACTTGCAGCGTTCTACCAGGGCCTCAACAAGTTTTGCGCCCAGGCCAAGACCTTGACAAGCTTTATGTACCGCGATGGAGCGGATTTCCGCCAGATCCGACCACAGGACATGCAGGGCTCCGCAAGCGATAACAGTTTCAGATCCATCCTCAAGACTGGGCGCGGTGATTACCATATAATCCTGGATATGCTGATAAAGATATTGCGGACCCCTTGCCAGCATTACATTCGAGCTGGCATATTGATTAATCAACGCGGACATGCTGTGTACATCTCCCACTCTGGCCATGCGAATATCAAGGGGAGAATTTTTACTGATTTTGACGTCGGGAACAAGCTTAGCGAGTTCGTCCTTTTCCGCGCGCGGTATTGCAATAGGCATCTTTTATCCGGTATTATTA
>CAYNKM010000176.1:0-4365 GCA_964397795.1 uncultured Desulfovibrio sp.
GTGATTTCGAAATGGAAACCTCAGGCACGGTTAACGCATCTGCTATTCCTTCACCAGTATAAGTCGCAATGGATGGGTAAAACGTTCGGCGTTACGATAGTAAAACCAGCGCCAGCCAAGGCAAAAAAACAGGGAAAGTGAAAAGAGAAGAATCAGGGTTTTTCTGTCAAAGCGCCAATGTTCAAAGGCGTATGATGCGGTCGCGGAGGAGATTATACCCAGGAAGCAGGCAAGAAGAACCCTGCCTGCTGTTTCCCGGAAATCTTCATGTCCCACGTTATACGCGTCCAGAATGTAAAAAAAAAGCATATAGAAAAAGATCGTAAAAAAGGAAGCGCCAGTATAATCCTTGAAAACACTTAAATCGGGCGCGATGGTGGTAAGTCCGGTGATAGCCAAAGCCAGAAGCAGACATAAAATATCAAGACATTGTAAAAGGGCTCGCCTATATCCGCTTATCATTTAAATTTTCCTTCCAGATATCGGCCGGAGCCAATTTTTGCATATCCTGGATTATGCCATCTGCCACCTTGTTGGCATCAAAAACTGAAACAGCCAGGCTACGGCTTTTTTCTCCCATTGAGGAGAGAAGCTCCGGATTTAATAAAAATTTTTCCATATTTTCTGCCAGGCTTCTGGCGTCTTTTACCTTGCAGAGGAAACCATTTTCTCCGTCAAGGACAACTTCTGTGCAGCCAGGCGCATTACTGACCACACATGGCCTTTGCATGCTCATGGCCTCCATGATGGCGGTCGGAGTTCCTTCCCGCCAGGATGGAAGCACCATGACATGAGCATCCTTTATATAGGGGCGCACGTCCCTGGTAGATCCCAGATATTCAATATTTCCGTCAGTACGCCATTTTTCAAGCTGCTCCGGGGAAATGGAGCCTGGTCCCTGTTCCATTGGTCCCAGAATCTGGAATTTGGCGTCTGGCCAGTCTTTTTTTAATATGGCCGCAGCCTGTTCATATTCAAAAAGGCCTTTTGCTTCAAGCAATCTGCCGATAAAGAGAAATTTCAACTCGCCGGGAGTGTGGATATCCGGCATGGCTTCCGGTTTAAAATAATCAATATCGACCCCTGTGCCGCGGGTCATGCAAAGTCTTTCATCATCTTTAATAATATTATTCTGAATAAACAATTCCTTATCGGCCTTATTCTGGAAAAATATTCCATTGGCATAAGCCAGGGCGGCCCTATATAATTTAATACTTATCTTATTTATAAGTTTTTTAAATAGGTTGTTTCTTTCAAAAGTATAGCCCAGGCCTGTTATCGCGGCAAACGTCGCGGGGATGTTATTTTTATGGGCAGCCAGCAAACCATAAATTACCGGTTTAATTGTGGCGGCAAAAAGGAGATCCGGTTTTTCAGAAGCGAATACGTCTCCCAGCTTTAGATAGCTGTTAAAGTCCTGCAAGGGATTCAGTCCTTTGCGATTTAATGGATAATTAATTATCCGTGCGCCATAGGAGAGCAGAATTTGTTCTGAATCGGAATCTCCGGGAGGTATCAGGCATATTATTTCATGTCCGTCCGATTTGAGTCTGTTGATTAAAACCCGCCAGAAAATGGACATTGAACGGGCCTGGTTTCCCAAAATAATTATTTTCATGGCACTTAAAAGGAAAATGCCGCTAAAAGCGGCAAATTGGTTGATTTTATTGAAATTTAATATGCCTTGATATATTCGTCCATATTTTCTGCCGAACAGTTCTTGCTTACCCAGAAGGCCGAGGCCCAGACCATGAGAGCTGTAGCCTGCGTATCGTCAAGCGTTTTTAATTTTGATTCCAGACTGCTTCGGCTGGCTCCATGGCGCATATGGATAGCGTTTATCTCACAGGCATCGGAAACGCGGAGAAGAAGATAGGTAAGCCTTGTACTTTCCGGAACAAGCTTGGTGTCTTTATAGGCTTCAACAATGGTTTTTAGTTCCGAAGCGCTAAAAATCTGTTTAATGCCTGTAATGGCGCGGAAAAAAGTATCTACAGCCCAAGGTAAAATAAATTCCGCTCCGGCGCTTTTTGTACGGAAATAATCTTTTAACCAGCGTTCCTGCTCCACATTAATTCTGGCTGCAACTTGTGGCATCAGCGCCTCCTCACATTTGAAGCATTTACGCTATAAATTAATTTCATGGCCATCCTTCTTAACGCTTGTTAACCTGAATCAAATGCAATTTATCAAAAATTTAGCTATAATAAAATCCCGACAATTTCAAGAAATTTTCGTGATTTTATCAATTTCCCTTACTTAAATCCAATTTTTTAGCAAGAATGCTTATTAAAGATGGTTTGCCTGCCAGAATTAGTAAAAATTTAAAGCTTACTTCTTGCCCATCAGACTCCCCAGCAGACCGCGGATAATAGTTTTTCCGAGCTCTCTCCCGACAGTTCTTGTAGTCTGCCTTAGCGCGGAATTCAGAAGATTGCCCAGGGGATCCTGCACTTTTGGCGGTCTCTTGTTTGGAGCAATCATCCTGTTATGTTCCCGTTCCTGCTGTTTGCGGATTTTTTCTTCCTGTTTTATTCTTTCTTTTTCCTCTTTTTCCCATTTTTTTCTTTTTTCCTCTTCTTCTTTTTCCATCTGCAGATTTGAGGCTCTTTCCGTAAGGATTTCGTAAGCGGATTCCCGATCCAGCTCCTGATCATACACGCGGGCCATGGGGGAATTTTCTGTTATCTGTTTTCTTTCTTCTTTGGAAACTGGGCCTACCTGGCCTTGGGGAGGAACAATCAGGGCTTTATCCACTATTTGGGGAATGCCGTTTTCATCAAGAAAAGAGACCAGAGCTTCGCCTACACCAAGCTGACCGATAGTTTCTTCAGTTGAAAATGCGGGATTTGGGCGGAAGGCCTGGGCTGCTGCACGGACCGCCTTTTGATCTTTTGGAGTAAAAGCCCGCAACGCGTGCTGGATCCGGTTTCCCAATTGTCCCAGGATACTGTCTGGTATATCTGATGGATTCTGGCTTATAAAGAAAATTCCCACTCCCCGAGAACGAATAAGCCGGACAATCTGTTCAATTTTTTGGAGCAGCACAGGAGAAATGTCATTAAACAGGAGATGCGCCTCGTCAAAAAAGAATACCAGCCTGGGTTTATCCAAATCCCCGGCTTCAGGCAGATTTTCGTATAGTTCAGAAAGAAGATAGAGAAGTACACAGGAATAAAGTGAGGGAGAATTAATAAGATCAGTCGCGTCAAGAATATTCACCACTCCTTTGCCATTTTCCGATGCGATAAGATCCTGGATTTTCAGCGCCGGTTCTCCAAAAAACTTTGTCCCGCCTTCTTCTTCCAGTCGCAGGAGGGCGCGTTGAATCGCGCCAATTGATGCAGGTGAAATTTGGCCGTATTTGACGCGAAATTGATCTTTTTCCTCTCCAACATAAGTGGTCATGGATTGCAGATCCTTAAGATCAAGCAGGAGAAGCCCGTTGTCATCCGCAATTTTAAAAATAATTTGAAGCACTCCGGATTGAACGTCATTAAGATTAAGAAGTTTGGCAAGGAGGAGAGGCCCCAAATCGCTGATGGTGGCTCTTAATGGATGGCCAGATTTTCCGAAAACATCCCAGAAGCGAACCGGATAGAACTGGGGGGACCATCCTTTTTCCTTGAGGTTTAATTCATTTACCCGTTTTCCCACTTTTCCGCTGTCGTTTCCCGCTTTTGCCAGACCGGAAAGATCGCCTTTAACATCCGCCATGAAAACGGGTATTCCCAATGAGCTGAAATTTTCCGCCAGACTCTGGAGGCTGACGGTTTTCCCCGTGCCTGTCGCGCCTGTTATCAATCCATGGCGGTTCAGCATTTGTGGCAGGATACATATTTCTTTTTCATCAGCAATCGCAATCAAGGGTTTGTGATTGATTTGAGGCATTCTTGACTCCCCGCGTGTTGGGCGCATATTTTATTATTCGGTTTCCCTGACTATTATTAAATCTTCTGGCTTCGCTTAAACCGAACGGATGGGTCATCTGGCCAGAAGTATCCAGGCTGGGCCATGAGCGTCCAGGAAGCTTGCAACATAATTTCCCCTGTCATCGCCGCCGCAAAAAATATCAATGCGGTTGTTTTTAATCGCTCCACCAACATCCTGGGCAAAACCAATGCCGCGCATGGGCTGGGAGCCCCTCTTTTCATCAGGCAAATTAACTCCGTAGGCGACGATCGCTCCCAGGGGAATAAAGGATCTGTCAGTGGCCAATGACAGCCAGTCGTCCACAGTATGCCCAATAGCGCCGGTAGGACCGCGATTGCCATATTTAAAAAAGACATAACTGGGATTGCCATTGAGGATTTCGCGAACCCGATCCGGATTGTTCTTTAGCCATTCGCGCTGTTCAAAAATATC
>CAYNKM010000177.1:0-4349 GCA_964397795.1 uncultured Desulfovibrio sp.
GCCGCGTTTACGGCATCCTGCGCTGTCGCCGCGGAAACCGCCTTTTCTCCTCCAATTCCGCTTTCTTCCCTGACCGCGGAAGGATCCTTTACAGTGGAAGCCGCCTTTTCCGCTTCTGGAGAAGAAGCCGTGACCGGAGGCAAAAAATCATCCGCGGATAATGACGCAGCGCGTACAGATGGGGTCATGAACAAAATGATAAAAATAAAAAAGGTATATGAAATTTTGAACATATTTCCCCCTTTTAAAAAATGTTTTTAAAAAATAAATATATGCATGGAAAATAATTATCTTATATTAATCGATTTAGGACTGGGTATAAGCTCATATGAGCCTTTAAGTTCTTGGATATTAACAAGCTCATCCGTGCTTACATCAAGTTTTTGCAAGACAATTATTATAGGAGATAATGCTAATTCAAACATTGGTATATTTTTAGAACTACCTCTAAAAGAGATCATGAATTCAGGAGCAATTAAGTGAAATAATTGGCGATTCAATGATGTATTTGGCAGAGGAGGAATAATAAAAGTTGGAATTTCTAAAGTTTGCTCATCATCTAATCCTGTAACAGTAAAAACAAGTTCAAAACGGTTATCAGTATAAATAGGAAGATCTTTTTTCATTTCATAACAATCAGCCCTCCCATGTGCATGAACAAAGCACCATGGGTTTTCAACACTAAAACCAGAAAAAGAATCATCCTTAGAAAAACTGGCTGGCTTTGCAAGTTCATTTTTTAATAAAGATCCATATAAAAAAGAAATTGGGTAGTTTTCGAAAATGCCATATAATTCTCCTTCTCCACGTTGCATCATTGAACTATATTCAGCTGGCAAGCCATTTAAGATAATGAAGCCGGATATTGGTGAGGGATAATTATTATTGTGATTGTTAAACATTTCTTTGAAATCTATTTCCACGTTATAATCTTTCTGTTTGATAAGTTTAAAAATATTTTCAGCCTCACTTTTTGAAAATTTCAGTGCCATTTTTTTGGGGACAATCTGAGCAATCAATGTTTCCAGCTCTCCAGACTGCTTGTTGAATTTTTCGAGATTGAACTTAAGGGTATGTTGCATGAAAAAATTTGTTTTTCCATCAATTTCATATTTTACAAGCTTAGCTTGGTAATCCAGGCAGTTTTTGAAATCCAGCAGACCTGATGCAAACAATACTTCCTCAGCATTTTTCTTTTTATCGCTAACCGATTGTATCTGGGCCGCCAAATTGGCTCCATCAACTTTTACACTTTGACTCTGGCTGGCGGCCACGGTTTCCTGCAGAATATCCTTATCCACATTTGCCCTGATTTTAATGGTCCAGATGCCATTTTCACTGGTTTCGGAAAGGGTTTCAAAGGAGTTTACCTGGCCGCGGCTATAGGCGGCTATTTCTTCCGCATATTTATCGTCAAGACCATCGCTTTTTACCGAGCTATTGGAGGCCAGATACATGCCAACAGCCTGGCGCACAGCGTTTGTCCAGGCGTCTTTCAAGGCGGCCATTTTGGAGTCTCCGCTGCCTTCCGCCTCCACTGTTATCCGCTCCTGCGCAGCTGACGCTGCCGGTTGGGCGGAATCCGCGCTGGCCACTCTCACAACTTTGGCATTCATTTTTTCATGATCAGCGTCTGTCAGGGCATAAATTGCCTGAGGCAGGCCGAGCAAGATAAAAAGAAAAATATATAAATAATTTTTCAACTTTAATCTCCTATAAAAATAAATTAAAATTTACCGCTTTTACGAACAGCCTTGTCAATGTGGTTATAAAAGGCCATAAGCTCATCCACGCAGGCGTCCATATTCTTTTTCAGCTTAAACGGCGCCGCGCAAATGGAGCAGGAAACTGAAGAGCCATTCAGCCGGTTTTGTATATGTTGCAGATTTATGCCATCTAGGCCCTGAAGTGATTTTATATAGTTTAAAATGGCCTGCTTTTCCGCTTCCGGCATTTTCTTGCCCGCTTTTTCTCCGGCCTTCTTCCAGCGCAAATAAAACTTGATTTTATCTCCCTGGAGCTGGATGAAGATTCTTGGCCACTTGCCTTCAGGTTTTTTATTCCAGGCTGGAGGATAGATATCCAGCAATGGTTCCTGTGCGCCGCCGGAAACATTGCTAATAATAAAGTCAGGAAATTTCTCATTTAGCCTGATCGCAAGATTGCCCAGAAAAAGCCTTCTGAAACTTGTAATCCTTACCGGCCTTATCAAGATCATCCTTGTCATTCTTCCAGTTATTTAGAATGAGGGGATTGGCTATCATCTCATCATAGCGGCTTATAAAGCCTGCAAGATAGTCCGCATATTCCTGAAACAGGATTAACTTTTTATTTTCCTGGCCGGGATTTTTTGCAATGAAATCCTGTATTGCCTGCGCAATTTCCTGGTAGGTCAGAACATTCCAGCCTGAGACACTGGCAAGGCAATCGCCAAGGACGCTGGAATTGAAGACAAGCAGATATTTTACCGCCTCCGCATAGTCTTGCTTTTTTAGAATTGTATTATACCCCTGCAATTGCGCGACTGTGGGCAGAGATTTAAACTTGTTTTCCAGAACCAGCAAAAGCTTGTTATTTCTGGCCGGATCAAAAATGAGCAAATCAAAGCGGTCCTGATAAGAAGGGAGTTTTTTCTCCCTTTTAACCTCTATCTTCTCCGGCAATAGCGCGTCCTTAAATAAGCGTTCGCGGAAAAAGGGCTCTTCGAGCAATTCCTCAAGCATGGCGGAATGAATCATTTCCCTGTCAGCAGCCGAAAAAATATCAAAATAATTTTTCATGGAAAAACCTTAAGAGTCTGCAACGTGAGTCTTTATAAAATGACAGGAGGGATTTTATTTCGGATTTTTCTCGGCTCCTTCCTTTTCCAGTTGGGCATTAAGCTGGGTAAGGCTTAAATTATCACTGGAACCTGAAGTGTAATATTTGCCGCCATTCTTGTTGTAGCAAACCTGGACGCAAATGCCATAAAGCTTGAAAAAATTATTTTCCAGATTTTTGACAAGCGTGCGGCCATGAATGGAAAGCTCCTTTTCATTGCTGGCAGGCTTCGTAACACGCACAGAGGCAAGCCTTTGGGTCATATCCAGCCCATGCACTGTTTCCGCACCGCTTTGCGCCCTGTCCCACTCATCTTTTGTGAAAAAGGCCAGGCGTAAATAGGGAAACTGGGCCTGAAATTCCTTATTAATGGTCGCCAGAGATTTTTTACCGGAAATGTTTATATCCGCCATGCCTTATGCTCCAGTTTATTTATTCAAATCCGAAAGACGCACCTGGTCATTTGCCAGTTTGCCTTCCTTATCCTCAATCTGTACCCCCACCCCAAGAAGGCTGGAGAATGCGTTTTCCGCTTCCTTGACGGTCATTGCCTTTTTCAATGTTATGGTTCCCACCTTGCCAGTAGAAACGCTCGCTAGAGTCGCGTTGCCATCAGCAGGTTTAGCGCCTCTGCCCGTACTGATTTTTCCCTCGGAATTGAGTTTATATACGCGGATGCCAGTGCCAAACTGTTCCCTGAAACGGTTCTGCAAGGTGTTGACATGCATATTGCCGCTTACTTCAATGTCCTTTAGGCCAAGAACAGCGTTTTTTAGAGTTTTTAAAATAGCCATATTATTTCTTCAGAGAAGCCAGTGTTACATTGTTGTCCGCCAAAGCGCCAGTCGCGTCTTCAATCTGGATGGTGATGCCAAGCTGATCCTTGAACTGCTTTTCCACATTGCCGACCTTGGTGTTGCCGCGCACTTCAAAATCGCCCTTGGCCGGCGCGCCTTCTGCGCGGATGCTGGCAAGGGTGGCGGAATCGTCGGCAAACTGCTTGCCCTTGTAAACGCGCACTGATACGCCAAATTCCTTTTTGAATTCATCCTTAAGGGATTTTACTTTCATTCTGCCGCTGATTTTCATCGTCTCTCCTTGACATGTTGTGATTATAAAAACTTCTCAAAGGCCTTGCGCATTTTTACAAGCATCCGCGCAAGCTCCGCAAAATTGTTTCGCCATTCTGATCTGTCGCCATAATCAAATGGGATGAGCACGCAAACGCGGCTGGCCTTCTTTTTGGGCAGTTCGCGCCAGTCCAGTTCGCTGCCATAGGCGGCTTCAATCTCATCCTTCTTTTTAAAAAGCTTTTTAAAAAGGGCCTTGTCATTGCCTATATAAAGGCCGACCATCATCTGGTTGTCGCGCCTGTTCTGGTCTATGGAAAGCGAAGCGCCTTTTATGCCTGTGGGCAGATAAATCCAGGTATGCGGGTTTTCCTTCTTGCGCGGGAAGAGTTTTTTGAACTCGTCATTTTTCTCCGCCACATCCCAGAACTCTTCCCAGATATCCAGGGCCTGCTTGTT
>CAYNKM010000178.1:0-4340 GCA_964397795.1 uncultured Desulfovibrio sp.
TTCACAAAAGTTGTCATCCCCCAGAAAAACCAACACATGGTTTAAACAGAGCCTTATTTTATTATATGGAGATGGCATATGTCAAAAATACTCATGATTAATGGAAGTCCGAATGAGCATGGATGCACATATACTGCCTTGTCGGAGCTTGCGGCTTCTCTCGCCAAACACGGCATAGATTCCGAAATCGTTTATCTGGGCAAGAAAGCCGTCCAGGGGTGTATTGCCTGCATGTATTGCAGAACTCATGGCCGTTGCGTCTTTAATTATCTTGTCAATGAATATGGCCAGAGGCTGGGCGAGTATGTCGGGGTAGTAGCCGGCTCTCCCGTCTATTTTGCCGGCCCGGGCGGTCAGATTTGTTCCTTTCTCGATCGTTTCTTTTTTGCCTATTTCGCTCAATTTTCCGGTAAGCTCGCCGCTTCGGTTGTCTCTTGCAGACGCGGTGGCGCCACGGCCAGTTTTGATCGGCTAAATAAATATTTTACCATAACCAATATGATTGTGGCCGGTTCCCAGTACTGGAACATGGTGCACGGATTCACTCCGGAAGATGTGCGTAAGGATGAGGAAGGACTGCAGACCATGCGCACACTTGGCGAAAATATGGCATGGCTTCTTGAATGTATGAAGGCTGGAAAGTCGGCAGGGGTAAAAGAGCCGGCATATGAGAAAATAATCTATACCAATTTTATTTAAATTCGCTCCTATTTACTCATCTGTTGATGGAAATTGGAATTATAATTCCATAATTATTTCAAGATATTATCCATTAACATTTCTTGAATTAAAGTTTTTTGAAAGAGGGCGTTCCGGGGACTGCGCAGCCGTTGACAGCCTTGCTGGTTACGGATAGGATCTACCCCATGTGGGTAAAGGTGTTGTCTTCTGGAAATTTAGCACAGGGTTTGGCAGTTTCTTAAATAAAAAAGGGCTATTTCGGGATAATCCGAAATGGCCCTTTTTTGAATTGACAATCAATGACCTGCCGCCTGCTTGTCCCGCATCTTCTTTTCCATTTTATTCATGAGCAGGGGAGAGAGAACGCCGAAGATACACAGGGCAATCAGACACCAGCAGAGGGGCGTAGAAAAGAGGATGGAGGGGTCGCCATCGCTCAGGATTAGGGAGCGGCGCAAACCCCGTTCTCCGATAGGTCCCAGAATCAGGCCAAGCACGATAGCGGTCGCGTTCATGTCAAATTTTCTTATCAGGTATCCTATTCCACCAAAGACAAACATGATTATGACTTCGGTAACATTATTATGGATGGCGTACGAGCCAACTACGCAGAGGATAAAAATGGAGGGAATGAGGACCGCGTCTGACAGGCGGGAAATCTGGGCAAAACCTTTGGCTCCTGCCATGCCAATACCCAGCATCCAGAATTGGACAAGAACAAAGCCCGCAAAAAAGGTATAAGTCATATTGGCATAGGTAGTAAATAATTCAGGGCCTGGCTGCAGTCCATGAATTATCAGACCGCCCATAAGGACAGCCGTCACGGATTCGCCTGGAATACCCAGGGTAAGCATGGGGATTAGCGATCCACCTGTTACCGCATTATTTGCCGCTTCCGAACCTGCCACACCTTCAATTGAACCTTTTCCAAACTGATCTTTTTCCTTGGAAAAACGCCTTGCCTCATTATATCCAATAAAGCAGGCAATGGAAGCTCCCGCTCCGGGCAAAATTCCAATAATATTGCCGATTATCCAGGATCTGATAACTGTGGGAGTAATCTTTTTTAATTCCTTAAAGTTAATACTGAAGCGATTTTTAAAAGAGGTCGCCTGTGGCCTGGCGGTAATTTTCTTTTCAGCCAGAATAAGAATTTGTGACATGGAAAACAGGCCAATCAGGGCGCAGGTTACGTCAACTCCATTATAGAGGGCGCTTTGGCCAAACATGAAACGTGGCACACCCTCCATTGGATCCATGCCTACTGTGGAAATCAAAAGACCCAGAACTCCGCTCATTAAGCCCTTAAGCATGGAGGAAGAGGAAACGCCCGCAATAATGGTTAAACCGAAGAGGGACAGCCAGAAATATTCGGGACTTTTGAATTTCATGGCCAGCTGCGCGAGTGGTGGGGCAAAAAAGTAAAGGGAGATACAGCTTAAAAGACCGCCCGCAAAGGAGGCCACGCAAGCTACGGTCAGAGCCTTGGCAGCCTGGCCCTTCAGGGTAAGCTGGTATCCCTCTATCGCCGTGGCAGCTGAGGCGGGAGTGCCGGGGGTGTGGATTAAAATGGCGCTAATGGAACCGCCAAAAATTGCCCCGCAATAGATTCCGCCCAGGATAATCAGGCCTGTCGCGGGATCCATGCCAAAAGTCACCGGCAGAAGCAGGGCGACGCCCATGGCGGCGGAAAGACCCGGCAAGCATCCTATGGTAACGCCAACAGCCGTAGCCAGCGCCATCATCAAAAGGTTAAGCGGACTAAATGCCTGAATAAAGCCTGTCCCCATTAGCGACAGAGTATCCATAAGAACCTCTTGGAGCAAAAACTTGTCTGATTTATAAAAAATATAATTGAATCAGGCTTTGTTTAAACCATGTATTTTTTTCTGGGTGATGACAACTTTACCCCGCAAGGGGGATGCTGCGTCCGTAAGGCGGCCTTGCCGCCAACGGCTGCGCAACAGGATCCCATTTTCAAACAATTTTAAATATTAACAATGTGACCAACTGGAAATTTCGACTTTTATTATATCTTTTCTATCTCGGATGATTATAAGCGAGTGTTGAATTAATATTGATTATCCTGGAAATTCCTGGGGAAATTTGTTTATCTGAAAATAAGTCCAACCGGCAGGGGGACTTTAAGAAAAACTGTAAAAACTCCATAAATAAGCAGGCCCAGCAGAACTATTGTAAGCCAGATTTGCCATTGTTTCACTTTGAGAAAGTACATCACTCCGAGGAGGTAAATAAAGCCAGCAATATAAAAACCCAGATAGTAAAGGGCGATTAAATAAGCGATACAGGCGCCGACTATGACAAAAAACTGTAGCGCCTGAAACCCATTAAAAATTTTGGAAAGATCGTCGGTAATTTTTCTGTGACCGGAAGCGTACATTTTCCAGATTCGTGTTATTAGATATAGGGTGTCCAGCAGAGCCAGAATCGCGATAAGGCCGAGCGGGTATATCTGGGCAGCCGCTTTTAATTGCAGAGTCAGGTAAAGAAAAAGAATGCAGACAGCATAGATAGTGATTATGACTCCTATGTCGGATCGTGTCATATACATTCCTTATAAATGAAAATAAGTCAGGATAAGAAAAATATTTATGCCGCGGCAAGCTGGATATGTTGCCGCAGCTTCAGAAATGACAAGTTTGGGAAATTACTATAAACAGGCGAATCAGGCATCGACCTGATCCGCCCCAAAAAACTATTTATAGAGTTGGGATATTACATTCTTCGCGAAGTCCGCCTGATCCTGAATCAGCTGTTTGTAAGCTTTGTTGTCAAGGAAGTTGAGAGTCTGTCCCTGTTTTTGGGCAGCGGCGATATTTTCGGGATCCTGCATGGTTTTGCGGAAGGCTTCTTCATAAAATTCAATTACTTCTGGCGGCGTTCCTTTGGGGGCGACTATGCCGCGCGCCGAGCCATACCATTTGTCATACAATCCGTTTTCCTTGAGTGTGGGAACGTCGGGAAGTTCGGGCAGTCTTTCTTCGGAGAAAACGCCCAAGACTCTCAATTCAGGCTTGTCGCCCTTTATTAGAGGCATAATATCGGCTACCTTTGCGCAGCTGAAGTCAACCTCTCCCTGGCGCAGGGCCAGTAACTGGTCGGCTGTACCACCATAGGGGATGGCCTTGTAGTCAAAACCTCCGCTTTTGGCAAGAAGCTGGGCCGCGGTGTGGTTTGAAGCTTCTACGCCATTTGTGGAGGCTTTATAGGTGGGCTTTTCCTTGGCGGCCTTGACCAGATCCTGAATATTCTGCCAGGGGCTATCCGCCTTTACCACGACTACGCCAGTTTCGGAAAGATGATTGGCAATGGGAACTATGTCTTCAATGGTAAAAGGAGATCCTTCCTGAATAGCCAGGGTTGTGAAGGTGGGCAGATTGATAAAACCGATGGTCTGGCCGTCCGGTTTGGCGTTTACAAGTTGAGTCCAGCCAATTTTCCCGTCTGCTCCGGGCAGATTATTTATTACGAGCGTTTTGCCGATATTTTTTTCAGCCTGGGAAGCGAGTAATCTGGCGCCGGTATCCGTGCCGGAACCTGCTTGATATGCTACTATAACATTTACATCGCCTGAAGGTGTCCAGGAGGCAGCCAGGGCGGCCAACGGCATTTATAGCACGGAGAAGGACAGCAATATT
>CAYNKM010000179.1:0-4297 GCA_964397795.1 uncultured Desulfovibrio sp.
AACGGTAAAACAGAGCAAATCCGCCTTTTTTCCCCAGATAGGTTTGTCGGCAGGACCGCGCTGGCATTTGCAGAATACTCCCCAGGATAGCCGTAATCATGGCGTGGACGCCTTTGTGTAAATGCAATGGAATCTTTTTGACGGCGGGGCAAGCCATGCGGCTGTCAAACGTGACAAGTCATTTGAAAGACAGGCTCGCTATGAACATCAATCCCTGATGGAATCTCTCAAGGCGGATATTTTTGAAACCTGGTCCAATCTGGGAGCGGCCAGGGCGGGAGCAAAAGAGTTTCGCCTGGCAATGGATTCCGCCAGGGATGCCCGCGAAGTTTTTTATGAACAATATCTATTGGGTTTTAAATCCATTCTGGATCTTCTGGATGCAGATAATGAATATTTTTATTCCGCCTGTCAGGAGGTTGAAGCCAAGGCGGATCTCGTACTGGCCCACTGGCGCCTGCTGGCCCTATCTGGCGAAATTCTCAATGAATTAAATCTCTCTCCGACAGCCGATGGTTTCTGATAGCCCCGAAAATTCCAGCCCTCCTTCAAGCGGAATGATCTGTCTTGCACTTTTGGCTGGTCATCATGGCAAGCCTGCCGACCCTGAACTTTTAACCCACAAAAGCGGTCTGAAAGTGGGGGAGGAAGCCAACTGGCTTCTGTTTCAGCATCTGGCAAAAGAGCTTGGCCTTAGAAGCCGTAAAGTTTCCGGAAGTTTTGACAAGGCCCTGACAATGCAGGCTGTTATGCCTTTTCTCGGACGTAAAAAAGACGGCAGCTGGTATATTATTGCCGGGGTACGGGAAGAAAATGACAGTCCGGAACTCGCCGTGGTGGATCCGGCAGATAAGGGAGAGAAAGAGGGCTTGTATTCCTTCTGGAATAAACAGGATTTTGACCAGAGGGCCGAACCTGACTTCCTTCTGATCAAACCCCGCTTTGAACTTAATAATCCCCACCGAAAATTTGACCTGTTCTGGTTTGTTCCCTTTTTTTATTCCCTCAAGGGGGTATTCGCGCAAATTGCGGGAGCAGTGGCCGCCCTAACCCTGCTTTCCCTTATTCTGCCTCTCTTTTTCCAGATTGTCATAGACAAGGTTTTGCCAAATGAAACCTATAATACCCTGAACGTTCTTGGCGCCGGGGTATGTATCGCGATTATCTTTAATGGCGGCCTGGAATATCTGCGCAACTATCTGCTTCTTTATGCGACCCAAAAAATAGATATAAAAACCGCGATGGCCACTTTTGCCCATCTGATGCGCTTGCCAACAGATTTTTTTGAGGGCGCGCCTACCGGTCTTTTAATTAAGCATATGCAGCAGGCGGATAATATCCGCGGCTTTTTATCCGGCAGGTTGTTTTTCACCATTCTCGATCTTCTCTCCCTTCTTGTTTTTATTCCATTTCTCCTTATCTATAGTTCAATTCTGACGGGCATAGTTATCTTCTTTTCTGTGCTGATGGCCATTGTCGCCTGGGTTCTTGTCCGGCCCCTGCAGAGAAAGCTGAATATTCTTTATGAAGCGGAGGGCAAAAGGCAAAGCAAACTTGTAGAAGCGATCAAGGGAATCCATACAATCAAGGCGCTCGCGCTGGAGCCGTCCCAGGAGCGGGAATGGAATAACGCTTCCGCCTTTGCCGTGAAATCGCAATTTGAAGTGGGACAAATTTCCACAATAGCCAACGCCATAAGCCATGTTCTCGAACTGCTTATGAACATCTGCGTAATCTGGGCTGGCGCTTTTCTGGTCTTTAATCAGACCATCTCCATTGGCGCCCTGATCGCCTTTCAGATGTTATCGGGAAGGGTTAGCGGGCCTCTGGTGCAGCTGGTTGGCCTGATTCACGAATATCAACAGATTGCCCTTTCCGTGAGGATGCTGGGATCTGTAATGAACTCGCCCCAGGAACATCCGGGAGGATCGGGCAGGGGACAAATCAGGGGACAGATAGAATTTGACCATGTGAATTTCCGCTACCGGCCAGATCTTCCCGATGTCCTTCACGATTTCAATCTTAAAATCAAACCTGGTGAAGTCCTGGGCATAGTAGGCAAATCTGGTTCGGGGAAAAGCACGCTTGCCCGGCTTATCCAGGCGATAAACCGTCCCCAAAGCGGAATAATCAGACTGGAAAACATGGATATCAGGGAATGGGACAAAACAATACTGAGAAAGGGCATTGGGATTGTCCTGCAGGATAATTATTTTTTCCAGGGAACCATAAGGGAAAATATCAGTCTGGGACAGCCGGGAGCCAATACCGCCAATATTATTCAGGCGGCGCGGATGGCCGGAGCGGATGAGTTTGTCAGCAAATTGCCAAAAGGCTATGAAACAATATTGGAAGAAAACGCGGTAAACCTGTCTGGCGGACAGCGGCAAAGGCTGGCTATTGCCCGCGCGCTTTTAAGTAATCCGTCAATACTGATTCTTGACGAGGCGACAAGCGCGCTTGATCCGGAAAGCGAGGGTATTATCCAGCAAAATCTGAGTTTGATCTGCCAGAACAGGACTGTGATTATTATCACCCATCGCCTGTCAATGGTACGCCGCGCGGACAGGATATTGGTACTGGACAATGGAAAAGTCGCTGCCATCGGCCCGCACCATGTTTTGGCGCATCGGGAGGGAATATATCAAAGTTTCTGGCAGCAGCAAATGGGTAAAAACGGATGAAGCTGGAAAAAAAAGACAGGGAAGCCATTGAATTTTTGCCGGATGCCCTTGCCATAGCGGAGCGTCCCCTTCCCCTATGGGCTTCCTGGGGTCTTGTCGGGATGCTTGTTTTATTTACCCTTTTCTTTTTGGGCGCGCTTTTTATGAAGCTGGATGTTATAGTGGTGGGGCAGGGTAAACTTATTGCAGAATCGCCCACTGTCCAGCTTAAACCTCTTGAAAGTTCCGTTATCAGAAAAATAAATGTCTCTCCTGGTCAATTTGTGAAAAAGGGAGAGACGCTTGCGACTTTTGATCCTGTTTTTAGCAGCGCTGATATTAATAATATGGAAGCGGAAGTCGCCACTCTTGAGGCAGAGGTTGAGCGTCTGGAAAAGGAGTCCGCCAGCGAGGAGCTTGTGATAAACGATCAGTCATCTCCGGAACAGAGGCAGCAGAAGCGCCTTTTTGATGAAAGAAAGGCTTATTATGCGCAGCGCAACAGTTATTTTGAAAGCGAGATGGAAAGGCTGGCAAAATCGCGAAAATCCCTGGAAGAAAACCTCGCCCTGCAGCAGACAAGGCTGGCGCGCTTTAAGGATATTGAAGATATGCTAAAATCAGCGGGCAAGGCGGTAGCGCCCAGGGATCGCAAGGAGGCGGAAATAAGCAGAGTGCAGCTGGAAGCGGAGATTAGCGACAAGAAAAATCAGATCAATGTTTTACAGACAGAGGCGGAAGGCAAGAAGGCCGAATGGGACTCTTTTATTTCCGGCTGGCAAATGGAGATAGCCGACAATCTGGCCAAACAGCGCAAGGATTTGATAACAGCGCGGCAACAGCTGGCCAAGGCCGCAAGGCGCAAAGATTATATAGAAATGCTTGCGCCAGAAGACGCGATAGTACATGATATTGCGCGTCTTGGAAGCGGATCCGCCATTCGCGAGGGAGAGACAATGTTTGTGCTGACTCCCGTCAACAAGAACCTGGAAGCCGAAGTCGAGATTCGCGCGTCCGATATAGGCAAGGTTAAGCCGGGATCCAGGGCGAGGCTAAAAATTTCCGCATGGCCCTTTCAGAAATATGGCGCCCTGGATGGCGAAGTACGGGTAATATCGCGCGACTCGTTTTTGCCGGAGTCCGAAAAGGGCGGCCAACCTTTTTATAAGGCCAGGATTGATATCAGGATTCCGGAAAAGAGTTTATTGCGGCCAGAGGATCTTCTACCCGGAATGGATACCCAGGCCGATATCCGCGCCGGCAAACGCACGCTCTGGGAATATCTTGTCCATCCCCTCACCCGCGCCCTGTCTGAAAGTATGCGCGAACCTTAATTGGTTCTTTATTTAAAAACAGAAAAAAAGTCTCTATCTGTTTTATAAATCCTGATTTATTATAATCACTATGAAAAGATTCACCAATTTTTTTAAAGCTTTTTTTTCATCCGCTTTTAACAGGGAAGTTCAACCCCAAGATTCCCAGGATTTTCCCATAACGAAGAGAAATAGTTATTTTCCTCTGCCCACTTCTTTTAATAGGGAATTTAATCCAAACACTTCCCAGGATTTTCCCATAACGAAGAGGGACGGGTATTTTCCCTCTCCTGCACCCTTTCAGGATTTCTGTTTCTATTA
>CAYNKM010000180.1:0-4195 GCA_964397795.1 uncultured Desulfovibrio sp.
TCCTCTTTTATAAATGTTAAAAATCTTTTTCGGCGGCAAAATATATAGCCCATGTTTTTCTGCCATCTATTCATATATTATGTATTCAAATATTACGGCGTATGATAGCTTTTAAATTTAAGCAGGGCAATTTTAATTTTAAAAATAAATTTTTCTCCGAGAATTAAAAAAATACGGACGCCCGAAGGCGTCCGCATTTTATAGGAGAGTGAACCTTTTTATTTACGCGTTCGCATATGCGCCCATGCGTCTGGTCATGTTCGCTTTTTCAACCGCGAAATTGTGAATCTGGGCCTGCTGTTCTTCCGGCTGGGCCTTGGGCGCAGCCTGCGGCTGGACTCCCATATTGCGGCCATAGGCTGCCCTGGCCTGGGAACGGGGGGCCGCCTGTGTCGGAGTCCCGGTCATAATCGGCTGGGCGGTCTTGGTGACAGAGCCCACAGGCTGCATTCTGCCAGCTATCTCACGCGCGGCCTTTTTGGCTTCAGGAGTATCGACAATCTGGGCATACGCGCTGCGCAGTCCAGAAAGGATCTGGGTAACGCTGTCCAGGGATTCTATATTCATTTTGAGATTGGCCTGAAGAAGCCTGGCAGTGCACAGAACATACAGGTTATTCAGGTTGGTTGCCAGACTACCGCCTTTTTCAAGATTAAGGGATGAGGACAACTCATTGATAATATCGATAACCTTGGAAATCAGAACGCCTTTTGCCGCATAATCTTTGGCCAGAATCTTGTCCCTTGCCTGGGCAAGATACTTGAGGGCCCCATCATAGAGCATTAATAACAATTGGCCCTGATCGGTTGTCGATACCCTGGTTTGAAAATAGGCATTTGCTGCTTTATTCATTTTTGTTCCTCTCTATTTATATTGTCAAATTTTGTCAGAGTCGTGAACCTATTTTATTGTTTGTCCTGTCTGCCTTCCTTGTAACAAGGTTACTTTTAGTCTTTTTGACCTGCCCGCTATTTACTGTTGCTGCTCAACTGCTTAAGTTGCGCTTCCAGGGAAGTCTGCTGCTGCTCGTATTGTTTCAACAAGGTTTCCAGGTTGGCAAAAATAGCCTTCTGGCGGGAATACCAGGAATCAATACGGCGCTGTTCCCTTTCTATCTTGACGTCAATACTTTCCATGACGGTCTTGTAATTGTCACGCAAGCTCATCAGCGCGCCGTTTTTGGATTTCAGCGCCAGAGCGTCATTCAACTGGTCCTGGGTGCTGTTCAGGGAAATCGGAACATCAGTAAAAGTTAATTCCGCCTTGAACCAGTTATTTGTTGTCTGCACCAGTCCCTGCTTGATGCGGATATACTGCGGATCTTCTCCGGCAGGCGGATGATCGCCAACAGTCAGGTCATCTATAAGAATGGACAAGCCTTTGGGATCTCCAGTGGAAACACTGAAATAATTGCCTGGCTGGCTGAAATCCTGCTTGGCAGGCTCGCCGCCAACGGTAACATTTGTGATGCTTCCATCTGGCAATACCGTATATTTTACCTCGTATGCTCCAGCCTGGGTAATGCCTTCAACATGGCTGCCATATCTGAAATCGGTGCTTGTGGAAGCGCCAGATCCTGTGGAACAGAAAAAATCCACCACCGCTTCAAGATGGTTATTGATCATGTTGGTGTAATTTTCCTTGTCCAGCTTCTGCAATTCGCCCAAAGATGAATTGGGGGCGATTTTAAGCAGCCCATAAGTCTGGCTTGTGGAATCCGTATCTGTCTTGATACCCAGGTTCGCCAGGGAAGCGAGCAAGTCGCCAGAGAGCACATCTGAAGCGGACGTACGGCTCTGAAATCCTGGAGGAGTGGAAGTTATCAGACTGGTGAAACGGGATTTGAAAAGCTGCACGCCATAGTTACCCGTCAGAAGGCTACCTTTCTGGCTGGTCAGTCCTGAAGGACTATAATTATCAGATCCAATGTCATTGGGATCGTTGGAGGTGACATCCTTGGCTTCGTCATATTTCATAAGGTCGTTGACTGTCAGCAGAACAGAGTTCACCGCGTCAAGAAAATTCTGTATGGACTCTTCCACTGAAGCGATATCCGTACTTATGCTTATTCTGGCTTCACCGGTTTCCTGAATACTGAAAACAACGCCCTCAATAACATCGCTGATGGAATTGGTTTCAGACTCCATCTCCACCGGCCAGTTATCTACCTGGAACTTCGCGTTGGATGCCCTCTGGATACTCCAGTTGGAAGATGTGGCAACCTGTCCCGCGATATCCGGACCCTTGACAGACTGGACATTGTCAAGCTGCAGAAAAACAGGATCTGAACCCAGGGTTGTGACCTCATTGCCCTCGGCGTCAAAGAAACTGACCTTCCAGTCAGAAGGGGGAGTCGTCAGGGCAGAGCCATCCTTGTCCTCCCAGCTCCAGACTGAACTGTCGCCAGGATTCTGCATCGCCTGCAGAATCGACTGCATGGAACTGCCGGCAGGAAGGGTTAATGTGCCCTTGGCGCCGCTATTTGTGACAAATTCATATTTGAGCTCCGGCGCTTCCTCAAGAGTAAGCCTGTCGCCATCCAGATGGAAAAGGGAGTCGGCGGGATCGCCTGTGGAAGCCGGCACATAAGTGGTGACCTTCAAGGAAGATTCCCAGGCCGGCTTCGCGATAGCTCCGCTCGCAATCCTGAAATCCTTTACGCCCTGAATCTCAAGCTTGCCCTCCTCCAGGGTATAGTCAATGCCTTTAGAACCCAGTTCGCTTGTGATTTTATCCAGAAGCTCCTGGTTCGTCATGCCACTTGTAAGACCGGTAATATTAAAGGCCGTCCCATCGTCCCTGATGACGGTAAAGACCAAATCCTGCGGATCAGAATCAGGCTTGCCGTCAATTTGATCGGTCAATTTGTCCTTATCAAAAGTGAGCGTAAGAGTCGCGCTGGAGATGGAACCGCCCATGGTGTTCCTTACCCCGCTGGATTCCACCGCTTCTGTGCGAATTCTGGTCCCATCCAGTTCGGCACCGGCAGGGCCAGCAAATGTGATTCCTGTCACTCCAGACAGGTTAACAGACCAGCCATCCTCGACCCCATACCTATCAATATTAACGTCGTCCCCTTCCTGTGTCCCCTGGGCCAGCGCCACAAGAAGGTCCCGCTTGGTCGCTCCAGCCTTGACCGTAACCTGGCGGGTTGAACCGTCTTCCATGTCAATATTAAAAACGATCTCGTCAGTATCGGCCAAGCCCTTGGCAAAGCTGTTATCCTCCTCATTAAGCTTGACGAATTCGCCTTTATCATTCTTTAATTGACCAAGAATGGTAAAAGTGGTTGAAGGAGGAGTATAAGGATCATCTGTGGCCAGCCGTCTGCTGAAGGATTTGACGCCCTCAATGGTAAGGTTGCCGCTACCGTCAACAGAAGCGCGGATTCCGCCGGCAGCCGCGTTAAGCTGATTGACCAGATCATCGGCGGTCGCGTTACCCTTAATGGTTACGCTCTTTTTGGCCCCGTTCATAAGAACAAGATCAAATACATAGGTATTGGGATCTTCAACGATTTCGCCTGGCTTAAGGGCATTATTTGTAAGCCAGGTGGAAGTTGAACCATCGGCGCGCATGCCGACAAGATCGGAATCATGGATGATCAGATCGTTGGACGCGCCTGTATCCTTGCCGGCGACCTGAAAGACATAACCATTGCCTGCCTGGATAAGGGAGACCTTGAGGCCGGGATTGTCAGCCGAGTTGTTGAACATACTGGCAAAAGATTCCAGCGTGGTGTTGGCCGGAACCTTGAAACTATACTCCTTGCCCGCATAGGTATAATTAAAATAAGCGTCCTTGCCAGTTGTGTTGATGATATCGTTCTTGGTGCCATAGACGTGCGCGTTGGCCCAGATGGCATTGCTTGCAGTCTGGCTAACCTTGATCGTATGCTGCACGTCCTGCGCGGAAGCGTTCGCTACGGCTGTGATAATATTTTCATTGCTGGACTTGACCAGTTTTTGGACAAAGTTGTTCCTGTCGCTCAACTGGGAAAGCATGTTGCTCGCGGCCTGAACCTGGTCTATAATCTGGGTAAAAGCTTCATAACGAAGATTCCAGTCAGATTTCCAGGCTTCAAGGCGATTAAGCTGAATGGACTCTATCTGTTTTAATTGAGATAGAACCTTGTCAAAATCTGTATCCTGGCCACCCAGCCCTGAAATAGAGTTGGAACCTGAAATACTGATAC
>CAYNKM010000181.1:0-4183 GCA_964397795.1 uncultured Desulfovibrio sp.
CCAGAATAAGGCATTTATGCTCCAAATCATCTATATCCAGCGTGCCCGATTGCAAGCAGGACACCAGCGCCGCGTCAGATTCGCGTACAAAAGAGGGTTTGGGCCAGCCGGCTTCGAGAAAACAGGCTGTTAAATTTATGCTGTAATCTTCCCTGGCCAATGAAGGCATACCCACATAAATATCGCTTCCCTCTTCCAGAAGATCCCCCAGGGCCTGCTGGATAAGTTTCAGGAAATCCGTCATATAGCGCATTGCTGAAGCTTCGCCCTGATAAATTTCCGGCTTGAACTGGCTGGCAAGGGAACGCCGGGGCTGTTTTTGTATGTTTGAATAAAATTCGCTTTCCGCAATATTTCCCGCAAGCAGGGGTTTATCATCCTCATACATGACCACTGTGGCGATGCTCCCGTCTTTATCGCCTATATCCGGCAGAAGCACCGGTTCGGGCGTTCCGGAAACCCTGTTGTCAAATTCGGTCGTATAAATATATGTATTGCTCGTACCCAGATCGATACCAAAAATTTTCATGATCAATCCTGTATTCTCTTATATCATGAAGCCCGCTGCGCATGGCCTCGTACAATTTTGCCATCTACCGTATATGGGGCTTTTAATATGCGGCATCGGTCGCCATTGCGCACTATGCCAATAGTTTCATAAAGTTGAGAATGGACTTCACTGTTCCAGATAAAATATTCCTGGGCGTTTTCTTCGGAACGAGGTGAAAAGCCCACAGATTCCAGTTCAGATCTTAAATAGCGGTAGCTGTCAGAATCAAGCGAAGCCATGATGTCCATAACCGCTGTGGCGAGAGAGCAGGAATCACGGGGACAGAGATTGGAATTGTCCGGAGAATTTGTTTCCAGGGAGAGCTTGTTCAGACGTTCATCCCTTACGTCAAATTCTTTCAGGGTAAAATAGAGAAAATTGAGCCTCTGTTCCAGTTGGGTTTGCAGACTTTGTCTGAAGGCGGGGAGGTCAACTCCGGAGATCTTTTTGGAGAAGAAGATAAGAATACAGACAGCGCCGCCCGTCAGCCAGAAGCCTTTAAAGATATTGGGGCGTATGGAGCCGAAAATTGCCTGTCTCAAGGCGGCAAAACCCGTAAAGCGGAACATTCCTCCAACCACGAGGGAAGCAAATCTTACAAGACCTCCCAGGCCCAGGGCAGTTAGCGCAATTCTGCGCGCGCCTGGATTTGAACTAAACCATTCCCCCAGCCAGATAAAAGCAAAAATGGCCAGAGGTCTTAATATTTCTCCCCCAAGACCAATAAATCCCAATAGGGTCGCGGCAATTCCTCCCAAAAGCCAGCCCAGGACGATGGCAAGGGCGATGGCGGATAGCGAAGATCGTTTCTGATACAAACTGTCGGTATTAAAATCCGGTAGGTGCAGGGCCAGCGACCAGAGAATTTCACCCCGATCCGCCAGATGTCCCTGGCTGTCTCCTTCTTCGAGTTCAGCGGCGGAGTCGGTAACCTTTTGCTTTAAATCAATCAGGGTCTGCTGATGCAAGGCAAGATTATCCGGAAATTTTTTAAATGCCTCAATTGTTTCAGATGCAAGCTGGGTGGCAAGTTTGTCAATTTTAAACTGTATTTGCATCTGATTCTGTTCGGATCCAGGGGAAGGGGAGATATGGATATTCTTCATAATCTATGTCATTCGTATTTTAAAGGATTGGGATTTTAATGAAACATGCTTTTTCTCATGTTGATACAAAAAGGAACAGGTGTAAATTGATATGAAGCTATCCAAAGGAGAACTTTCCAGAATGAGCGGGATTTCAATGTCCACATTGGGTCGATGGGAAAACGCCGGACTCATTCAGCCGAGTTACCGGACATCAGGAAATTTGCGTCTTTATAATGATTATTTGCTGGACAGGGTAAATTTTATAAGGATAGCAAGGAAAGACGGACTTGACTTCGATCAGACAAAGAAAATTCTTGATTTTATGGATGATCCCCAAAATGCCGATCGCCTTCCAGAAGGTTATATAGATAAATTAATTAAAAAGACAGAGGAAACCATTCGTCATTACCATGGTTTTTTAAAAGATTTAAAAGCCGTTCAGAGGGCGGAACGATGCGGCAGCCATAAAAATTGCAAAAAACTTTCAGGAATCGATCCTGTTAAAATATGTCGGGAATGCAAGGAATTCAGATAGCGGAAAGCATCTCCTTGAGGAAATGCCTTCCGCCGTGAAAAGATTGGGCGAAAATCAGGCTTTGTTGCGCATTTGCTCGAGAATATCACTTAATACATGGGCTTCTTTTAGCATCTCACCGGTGCGTTCCACCGCGTCATGAATAACATCCGCAATTTCCGCACTTAAGTGATTCACCTCTGTGATACTGCGATTAATTTCTTCAGAAGCCGCCGATTGTTCCGTGGCAGCAGCGGCTATCGCAGAAACACGGACGCTGGAATCTTCCGCCAGGAAAGAAATCTTTTCAAGCGCATGACCTGAATCCTCGCCAATATGACTTGTTTCCTCAATGGCGGTAACGGCCTGATCCATGGTTGTAAAACTCTTGTAGGTACCCTGCTGGATGGATTCAATGGCAGATTCAACATCCCTTGTCGCGCTCATGGTCTTTTCAGCCAGTTTGCGCACCTCATCCGCAACTACAGCAAAGCCTCTGCCCGCCTCTCCGGCGCGGGCGGCTTCTATCGCTGCGTTCAGGGCCAAAAGATTGGTCTGATCGGCAATGTCGCGGATAAGCGTCAAGACAGCTCCGATATCCTTGGCCTGTTTATCAAGTCCCTCCATATCAGTTTTCAGATTGAGGGAAAGTTCGCGCAGCATACGCAAGCTATCTATCGTTTTTAAAACAAGCTGATTGCCCTCATGCGCCTGGCTCTGTACCGATGAAGCGGCGTCCGCGGCGCCTTCGGCGTTGCTTGCCACTTCCAGAACAGTGGAGTTCATTTCATTCATCGCGGTTGCCGCTTCAGAAAGTCTTGAAGCCGCCTCAATTGCCTGTTTACGGACATTTTCCAGAGACTGGTTCAGTATTTCCGCGCCATGATCCAGCGCCTGGACAACTCCCTCAAGCTGGCCTGCCATGGATGTTCTGGCTTCCACCGCCGCGCGGCTGCTGCGTTCTTCCATTACCATTTTTTCAGTAATATCTTCGCCAACTTCCACATGGCCGATTTGCTTGCCGGAAGCGTCCTGAAGGAAAGCGAGGAGAATCTGCATTGTCTTTCCATTGGGCATCTTATTAATCACCCTGTTATTTCCCCTGCGCAACTGTTCTATGCCGCATTGGGGAGTATTGCAGATATTTCCATTTTTTGCGGAACAATGCTTGCCGACCACTTCGTCAAGAGTGGCCTTGTTCATGGATTTCAGGGACGCGGTATTGCAATAGGTCCAGTTCATGTCATTGTCGGTTACAGCGATTGCCCAGGGGAGGGAATTGAGAATGCTTTCATACCAATGCTGTTTTTCGCGGTTTGCCTTTTCCAGTGAGGAAATATCCTTTGCAAGGGGAGAAAGAGATCCGCAGGCATTGACGTCAAGTTTGGCTTTTTTACCAGCCTTGAGCAATCTTAGATATTCGCTGATTTTTTCGAGGGGAGACAGTTTTCCGGCAATTAAAAATACTCCCAGTATGGCGAATATTATGGTGATGCCAATGCCGGGCAAGGAAGCGATATAAACTGATTTGCCTGGCTGGAGAGCTATGGAGAAAATGCAAGCCGCGCAGGTCAAAACCAGTAACAGAACAAAAATAATTGATAATGAAGCAGTAAGGGGATTTCGCATAAATCACTACCTCTTTTGGGCGGCTTGCAGCTTTGCATATAGCAAGCGCTTGTTAATAAAAAAGAATTTTCCTGTCTATCCCAATCTGGGCAATCCCCATGAAGCATTTGACAGACGCCCTGTGGCAGTTCGCGCAAGTCAATGAGAATGACGGGTCTTATTAACAGGTTTTCATAAGGGTTTAAAAAACTTTATCCTCAAATATTTAATCGTCAATAACTTTTCAAACTTTAGAACTTTGGATTTATTTGCTCCATGCGAGATTATAAAATAAAATTTATATGCTCTGTTAAAATCACCGATTGATGAAAAAGAAATATTTAAAGTTTACCAACATATAGTTAATTCAATAAGTTATATCTTTTAAAAATTAAAGTTTTTTGAAAAAGGGGGTCTGGGGGA
>CAYNKM010000182.1:0-4142 GCA_964397795.1 uncultured Desulfovibrio sp.
GGAACTCTTCCGAAGATATAAAAACTGGGATGATTTGCCGGCCAGCTGGAAGGCCAACAAAACGCGCGACGCGGAATGGCTCATAGAACAAATCCGCTCAATCAGGGCTTTCCACAATCCCGAAGACGGACCCATCCGCGTGCTGTCAATCGGCAGTGGCATAGGTTTCATGGAAAAGATAATTCTGGAAAAACTGCCTGAAATCGAGTTATATGTAAATGAGCCAAGCACAATTGGAATGCGCTGGATTCGCAAATATATTCCGGCGGAAAGAATTTTTATCGGTCTTCCTCCTGACTGTTTTCCCCATGATATAACCTACAACCTTATTTACCTCTCTGCGGTGGATTACAGCATACCAGGCAACCAGCTCCTGAAACTTCTGGAAAACCTGAGGGGTCAGCTTGTGGAAGGTGGCAAATTGATCTGTCTTTCCGCGTCCTTGCTTCAGGAAGACAGCTTTGTCGGCGCCCTCGTAAACGCCATGAAAATTATTATCCGCGCCTTTCTTCACTTTCTGGGGATACGCAGGCAACAGTTCTGGGGATGGCGCAGAACACGCAAGGAATATGTGAAATTATTTAAAGACGCCGGTTTTACGGACATACAAACGGGCGAATTGGGCCCGGAAAATGAGATGTTCTGGATATCTGGCGTCAAATAAAGCTTTTATGAAATCGCGCTACGCTTTTATTACCGTTGATACGGAAGCCTTGCCCAACCGAGCGCCTGAAGATCATATAAACAGGCTCATTCTCGGCATTCATGGCCAGCACAGGGCCGGAGTCCTGGAGATGGCGAATATCGCGGCCGAGTTCAAGGCCTCTCTTGTCTTTTTTCTGGACGTATGCGGAAGCTGGGATACGGGATTGGAATTAAAAAAGGTCTGCCAGCTTCTCATCGACAAGAAACAGGATGTCCAGCTTCACGCCCATCCCGAATACCTTCCGGAAAGATTCTGGCGAAACAAAAAGATAAGCAGAAAACCCGCCTATTTAAACCAATATTCAGATAGCCGTACGGAGACCGTTCTTACAAATATCCTGAGGAGATACGAATATGTCACCGGCGAAAGTCCGGTGGCGTTCCGGGCCGGCTCATTCCGCTGGAATTCCTCAACCCTGAAGTTTCTTCAGCAAATGGGAATACGCTATTCGTTCAATAATTCAATGCAGGCTGTCTGCCAGAGGCAATGTTCTTTCAGCCTCCCCAGTAACGCCCCGTTTATGTGGTCCAATGGCCTGATCGAAATACCCATTTCGGAAAAGCACATTTTTTCGTTCCTGGATCCTCCCTGGTGGGCCCGGCTTCAATATCCGCAATCGACATACTTCCGTTTCAGATCGGGCAAGTTTTCCTGGCTGCCTGGCTCTGTGTCCCCTTCGCTCAACCCCGCCGTCTTTCTCCTTCATTCCTGGTCCTTTCTGCACCGCGACAAGAACGGTTATGAGGTTTATGTAGATGACCGTTACGTCAATGGCTTTCGCAAATTTGTGCAAAGATTAAGCCTTGATTTTGACATCATCACCTGCAAGGATTTGCCGGACTTGCTTGCCCGGGGCGAGTTTGGAACCCTTCAAACTGTGGATATTGAAAAAGCTTCTATTTAGGACGCATTTTATAAGCTTCTTAATTTTTTCCTGAGATCGCGCAAAATCTGGGCGCAGGCGTCAATGTCCGCTTCCGCCCATTCGGCCTCCAACCCCGCCATCGCTCCCTTGCGCCAGCGTTTTTTTACAAGTTTATAAGGAACTGGATAACACCGCTCCCCTTTCATAAAGTCCATATTGCCAGACCAGCCCGTGGCCACGACATATAAGCCATGACTTAGGGCTTCCCTGAGGGTCAATCCAAAGCCCTCGCTTCTGTGCAGGGAAATATAGACGTCGTTATCCAGATACAATTTGGCCAAATCTTTATCTTCAATGGTCTCCTCAATTATTTTTATATCGGGATTGCTGGCGCAAAGTCTTTTGAAATCCCTGTAAGCGGGAAGATCTGAGCTGGCGTGACTGATTTTAAAAGTCATTTCAGCCTCGCCCTCGCCAAAGGCCTTGCCAAAAGCCTCGATGATTGCCTGGGGATTTTTCCGTTCAAGGGAAGATCCGGCATCAAAAATAAAAAGACAGCGCAATTTGCCATCCTTGCAGAATTCCTTTTTTACCGTTTTGGCTTCCGGTACCGCATGGCCATGAGTGATGACGGGTAGCCGCGAATGCCGCGCGAAGGCCCGTCTGCAAAAATGGCTTGGACACTCCAGGGAATCCGCATAGTTTAATCCCTGAATCCAGACGGGAGGAAGCTCTTCCAGCTCCCATGCCCAGTATGCCCTGATATGGACGGTCTTTAAGAAGTTTACGGGAAAAGCCCGCAAGGCCAGCTGAAACTGGGGAGGATTGGCGTGAATGATCAGCATGCCGCCGCCCTTCCCCGCCAGCTCGCCCAATTCCAGAAACCGGCCTTCCGGCATAAGTTCCGCAGTCATTCTCATTTGCTCTGTTATGTCCAGGCGATAATGCGGTCTGGCGTTTTTGGCCATCTCATAGGCATAGAGACGGACTCCCCGCCCCATTCCGCTGTTGCTTCTGAACGCGCCGGCGATATAGAGCGGGCCGGATACCGGCTTTCTGCCCATTCCCCCAAATTTGAGGGATAAAAGGCTGTCCAGATACGCGTTGCGGAGTCTTTGCGGGGTATGATTCCAGATTTTCTTTAGTATGCGGTTTTTATCCATGCCTATGCCTTGTGGAGTATGAATCGGGTAATTTCGGCGGGAACGCCCACCCGGCAGGAAAATCCGTTCCAGAGCCCTGTGCCAGGATTGACATAGAGAATTTTGTTATCTTCGGCGTATGGCCCCGCCACATAACCGGCATTGAATCTGGCCACAAGCGGCTGTAAAAAAAACATGATCCCGCCATGCGTATGACCCGAAATTTGAATGTCGGTTTCCTTCATCGCTTCCCTGAAAATTTTGGGCTGATGGGATAACAGCAATCTTACTCCCTCCGGCGCGTCCCTGAAAGCCGCGCTCAAGTCGGGCCCGGGTAGCCCGAATCTTTCGGCGGCGAGATCGGGAATCCCGGCAATGACAAATCCCGAGCCGTCTATATCCAGCGCGTGATGCTCGTTATTGAGCATCCGGATATTCAAATTCTTCAGTGCCTCCGTCCACTCCTGCGCGTTCCAGTAATATTCATGGTTTCCGGTTACGCCAAAAACTCCGTATTTCGCCTTGAGGTCCGCCAGGGGCGCGAGCTCCTCTCCTATTTCATCCACCCTTCCGTCAACATAATCTCCGGTAATGGCGATTACATCCGGATCAAGGGCATTGGTTTTATTGACGACTTCCTCAAGCCAGCCTTTTTTAAGTATGGGCCCAACATGGAGATCGCTTAATTGCGCGATGGTAAAACCTTCAAGGGCGGGCGGCAAATCCTGGATCCTCAAATCCACGTCCCTTACAGAGGGAACTTTAACCGCCTGCCAGGTTCCATAACTTCCCAGAAGCAGGGCCAGCAGACACAACCCGGCCTTGATCCAGCCTTTTGGCAAATGCCGCGGGATGGGAAAGCCGGCTTTGGCGAGAAGCCAGTTTCCCGCGAGATAGATGTCCCAGAGCAGAAAAAGAAAGAAAAGAATCATTAGAGATCCGTATAAGGCCTCGAGCAGCAGGATAACGCTCCGGGACATTTGCGGGGCAAAAAACGCTCCTCCCAGGATATCATAAATCTGAAATTTCATGCTGATCAGAAAAATGATTAGGGAACCCGCCACCTTTACCCAGATTGAGCATGGGGCGTGATAAAAAAGATTAAAAGCCACAAAAAGAAAAATAAATATTGACGCCGCGCTTAAAATCAAAACAGACTCCTGTTTAACCAGTTTTGGCCGCAAGATATGAATTTTACGGGGAAAGGCCTGAAAATCCCGCGACAATCCGCCGCGAAATCCAGAATGACGCCAGATTCTATTTAGCGGGATTAATTCGCCTTTTCAACCCTGACTGGCTCCCCTGCCAGGTTGGCCGATAATATCGCCAAATCAGCATACGACATATTGCCGCTTCCGAAAATATAATCGGGCGGCTTGTAAATTTTTTATAATAAAACTACACTATGTTCAAACCATGTGTTGATTTT
>CAYNKM010000183.1:0-4131 GCA_964397795.1 uncultured Desulfovibrio sp.
ACTTTTCAGCCTATCAATATTGCCTTTAATAAAATAAATTATTCCTGATTGGGGGAGCGTTTTATGCGTTTTTTTAAATTTATTTTTTTTCTCTTTCTCTTGACTGCCATTCCTTTGCCGGCATCTTCCGCTGTGGCGCCCCAGGCTGGCAAACCCGTTGAAGATGCGCCAAGGACAACCCCCGATCGAACAACAATTATAAGCGTCCATCTTGATGGCACAGATAGTCTGGGGTCGCGCCTGGCGATAAAACTGAAGGAGCGTTTTAACCAAAGCAGTCTATTTCATCTCAATTCCAGTGAAGAAAAGGATGAGCCGGAATTAAGTCTGCTTATTAACACCGTTCCGGAATTTCCAGGCCGGCCTGGCATAGGTTCTGTATATGGAATCTGCTGGATTTTCAGTCAGGGAAAGGGCTATCTTGGCTATCTTCTGGCTCGGGAAGTAGGAACAGTAAATGGCGATGATATGGACGCCCTGGTTGACAAGCTGGTTGAGCGGACAGACGGAATCGCCGCAAAATACAGCAATCTCTGGACAGGCAAACAATAGCCGCATGAGACTTGATCTTTTTGACGCTTTGGGCAAAAAGCTGTTTCAGGCAAATGCTGAAAAGGGACAGACATATGCCCAGGCGATATGGCTTTCGCCTGAAGTTAAAAAAAGACCGCTTTGCGGAGGCCTGGGCTTATGTGGTCGCTGCCGTGTGCGCTTTCTCAAGGGAGCGCCTCAACCAGTTTCAAGGGAAAAGGATTATTTTTCTCCTGAAGACCTTGTTTCAGGCTGGCGGCTGGCATGCTGCCATCAAGTTTCAGACGGATCGGAAGATGCGGAAATTGTGCTGCCGGATTCAGATATCTACCCTCCTCCCCAGGCCACATTGACCAAAACAAATACCCACGACGGCTTTCTTGGCATTGATCTGGGCACAACAACCCTGCAATGGCGTTATGTGGCGGCAAGAGGGGAAACCAGGGCCCAGGGTTCAACGCTCAATCCCCAAATGGCAGCCGGACCAGACGTAATCAGTCGCCTGAAATATGCCTGCGAAAACAAGCCTGGGGATCATCTTTCCGATCTTGTCATGAATGAAATTGCGGGCATTATCGCGGATCTTTCCCAAAACGAATTTATACCGGAACGAATCTGCATAGCCGGCAATAGCGTAATGACCCATATTCTGCTAAAATGCGATATTTCCGGTCTGGCATCCGCCCCCTATCATCTTGATTGCAAGGGAGGCGAGGCAATATTCCTGTCCTTCTGCGGACAATCTTTTCCCTGCGTTATTCCTCCCCTTCCCGCTCCCTTTATAGGAGGGGATATTAGCTCTGGCCTTGCTGAAATCATTGACAAGGATCTGAAAAGGCCGCTCATTCTCGCGGATCTGGGCACAAACGCGGAACTTGCCCTGTTACTGGGCGATAACAGACTTTTTCTGGCCAGCGCACCGCTGGGCCCGGCAATGGAAGGGATAGGGCCAAAATGCGGCCAGCCAGCCGGAGAGGGAACAGCCGTTTCCTTTTCCCTCTCTCCCGCCGGACTCATCCCCGAATTTTTCAATAATAAGCGCGGGAAATTTATCAGCGCCTCCGGTTACTTCTCCCTGCTTTCCCATCTGCTTAACCTGAATCTCATAGATCGGGATGGCCATTTTACCGGTAAAACGCTTCCCGTTGTCAGGCATATTTCCCTTGTCAATAATAATGGCCAGGCTTCCCTGCAAATAGGAGACGGACTCTGCCTTGACGCTTCTGATGTGGAATTGCTTCTCAAAGTCAAGGCAAGCTTTCGCATGGCGCTTTCCCGTCTTATGGAAGTGGCGGGAGCGGAAGAAATCAATACTTTTATCCTGGCCGGAGCCATCGGAGAATATGCCAATATTGCTGATCTGATCAATCTCGCCTTTATACCGGCGTCATTTGAAAAAAGACTGATTCTCGCTGGAAACACATCCCTTGCCGGCGCCTGCCTGCTGGCCCGCGAACCATGGAGACTGGAAAGTCTGGTAAAGCTTTGCGAAACTGCGACTATAATCGATCTCGCAAACGATCCTGTCTTTCTTCAAGATTATTTATCGGAAATGTCATGGCAATAAAAAATAATCCATCTCGTCAAAAGTTCCAGAACAGACAGAAAAAAAGTCCTCCCGCCCATCCTTTTAAAGATAATTCGGCTTCGAGGCTTCGCTGGGAAAGTTTATCCAGACTGTTTTCACAGCCTGACAAAGATTTTCAAAAAGCCCTTGAGCTTCTGCCTGCGGCGATTGAAAAAGTATGGCGAATCCCCGCTTCCAGAAAGAAAAACCTGCCCGAAGATATTGCGGATCTGTCACGCCTGCTTACAAAAGGCCGTTCGGAACTGACCCTCCCCTATTGGCATAAGGCCGCGAATTTAAGCGCATACCTTTATTATTTCCTGCCCTGGAATATAATCAGGCTGGGTTCTCTTTTTTCCTCCCTGCCTTTACCGGAACCGCATGAAATTGAAGGCCGTCAGCCGGTCCTGCTGGATATGGGCAGCGGACCTCTTGCCCTGCCAATCGCGCTTTGGCTTGCAAGGAAAGAATGGCGAAACCTCCCCCTGCAAGTGCTGGCCCTTGACAACGCAAAACAGCCTATGGACGTGGGCAGGGATCTTTTTTCTGCCCTGGCCGAATTGATGGGAGAAAAGGCCTGGCCTGTTTTCTGCTATGGAGGATCAGCCGAACGTCCGGTGGCCGCGCTTCAAACCCTGCAAGGGAAAAATGAAAAAATTTATCCCTGGCTTCTGTCCGAAGCCAATATTCTTAACGAGCTAATCAGTAAAAGTCCGGCAAGAGGCGAGGGAAGCGACGATGATGAAGAAGAAGATGAGGATTTTGAATGTGAAAATTCTCTCCTTGGACGTCTGCTAAATGCCTGGATTCCTGTCTGGAACAACAGCCCCGCGGGACCTCTTGCCCTTTTCATCGAACCAGGAACACGACTTGGCGGCGATGCTATAATGAATCTGCGCCGCTGCGCCCTGCGCCTTGGCCTGCAACCCCTCGCTCCCTGCACTCACAGCAATAGATGCCCCCTGCTTAATAAAACCAGGCATAAGGGATCTCAAGCCGAATCATGGTGCCACTTTACTTTCCCAGCTTCCACAGCGCCCGACTGGCTAAAAAGGCTCTCCCGCGAATCCGGTCTGGAAAAAACTTCCCTGTCCCTCTCCGTTCTTCTCCTGTGGGATAAAAATCCGGCTTTACTCCCCAAATCGGCAACCAGAATTATCTCCCAACCTTTCCGCGTGCCCGGTTTAAGAGGAGAAGCCCGTTACGGATGCGGGGCATTGGGACTGGAACTTCTGGAAAATGCGGTATGGCCTGTTTCAGGAACACTGACCAGCGCGCAAAAAAAGATTCCGCTACAAACAGATAAAAAGAGCGGAGCCATAATCTGTGTGCCAGCAGAAGAAAAGAAGTGACTTCAGCCCTTATTTTCATTCTCCATTAGCTTCTTTTCAATTTCTGTTTCTATATCAAAAACGCTGACAGAAAAAAGCTTGTCAATCGTCACCTTTCCAGGCGGGCCATTTTTAACAGATTTGACATGTCTGGCTTCTGCGAACATTACACTGCAGGATCCGGCATCCTTAAACCAGCTTTTAATCGCGGCCAGGGAAGCGGCTTCCCCAAGAGTTTCATGGCTGATTTCCTCGCCCGGAAATCTCCGCCGGATTAATACGTGCGCTCCCTGTCCTGTTTCCACATGACACCATAAATCATGACCCTGGGCCAGACGCAGGATTGACCTGTTCCCGTTGGCATCCTTGCCGCGCAAAAGCACATGGCCATCTGTACTTAAATATCCCTGCACATTTTTGGGCAAACTGGCCCTGAGGGCATTGATACGGGAAACAGGAGGAATCGGTTTTTCTTCCCTGTTTTCTTTCAACGGAGCATCGGGCCGGGCATTTTCAAGGGAAGCGATTTCTTCAAGAAGAGCCGCCTTGCGTTCCTGAAGGACTTTCAGTCCCCTCTTGCCCCTCTTTGCCTCATGGAAAAACCTTTCCATATTTTCAAGCAGACTATATTTTTCATTAAGAATGATTTTTTCTCCATTCTCCCCCGCTTCAATCTCCCTGTAATGACTTTCGCCGCCATAT
>CAYNKM010000184.1:0-4095 GCA_964397795.1 uncultured Desulfovibrio sp.
ATGGCAAATAAACGTAAGCGGAGTAAGCAAGAAGCTCTTTCTGTTTCAAGATTAATTAATGAGGTCCTTGTATCACAATTAGGGATTCCATTCCGTAATATTGTCAATGATAAGACCTTTTTATCCTATACTGGCTCTAAAAGACCAGACTTATTAATATCTAATATTGAATACGATACTATATGCCAAAATGATTCCGAGTTCATAACCAACCTCCTTTGCTATGCAGAGGTTAAAGATTCGGATTGCATTATAAATGATTCTAATTGGAATGATGCATTTAATCAGGGGATGGTAAAAGCACCTCAATTAAAAATGCCTTTTTTTGCAATTACAAATTGTCATACAACGTATTTTTATAATTCTAAAACTGGCAAACAGATATCAATCAATGGAAAATTTATCTCTGAATTTCAGACGCTTGACATATTTCGTGTCATCAAGAAAAAACTTACCGATAATCCGGTACTTTCAGATATTAAAATTGGAGTTGATTCTTTATCTTCCATTTCTGAAGCAATTTTTAATAAAAAACTTTGGGAACTTCGAGAAGTTTACAGAGAAATCGATTTTGAAAATGGAACCGAAAAAATTGACTTCACAATTGGAATAATTGCATTAGAGTATTATGAAGAAAAAGCAATTATTGACAATAATATAGAGAGTGGATTGGATTATTGGTCCTCTGGAAAAGAGTATTCAATGTCAGAAAGTAAAGCACCACGACTTAAGACCCTAATAGAAACATATATCGACCGATTAAAGAAGCCAACTTCAGATTTCTTCGAGTTTACTCAACTTTTAGATGTTGTTGAATCCCTTTTAAGATCCGGCCGAATTAATGCCAAACAGCTACAATCAATTTACTGCATTATAGACTCCATGAAGCCAATGCATGGAACTGGATTTGATTTATTTGGAGCTGTATATGAAAGCTTTGCGAATTCAAAAGAGAAGAAAGATTTCGGGGAATACTTTACTCGACGTCACTATGCACATGTCTTCGCAGAACTACTTCTAAAAGATGAAGAAACATTCAGAAAAATAAAAATTATAGATCCGTCTTGTGGAACAGGAGGTATGTTAACCGAAAGTTTTAAAGTATTAAGATCTACCTATGATAAGGCTGGCATTTTTGATGAAGAGGTATTTGAATATCTCGCCAAAGATTGTTTCTATGGCGTTGATATTAGAAGCGAAAATATTACCCGGACAAAATTGAATATGTTTTTGGTTGGAGATGGGCACACTAACATGATTGCTGATAACTCTCTAATGCCAAGTAATCCTAAGGGAAAGAAGATGCTTTCAGAAGGACAATATGATTATCTAATCACAAATCCACCATATGGATTTGGGACTATTAAAGCCACCACGGACAAATTATCTTCTTACAAAATGGAAGTAGCTTTTTTATGTAAAAATATTGATTTGCTAAAAGAAGGTGGTAAGGCTTGCATAATTACACCCGATGGCATTTTGGAAAATCCCTCCTTTACAAATCTTAGAAAAGAGATTCTCTCAACTTGTAAAATTGAAGCAATAATCTCATTACCTAAATTTGCTTTTGCACCATATACTAAAGAAAAAACTTATGCAATCTTTTTAAAAAAAATACATAATCGAGATTATGATAGCTCGGGTAAAAATAAGAAGAATCGGCCTACTGGAAAATTCCAGGCCGATCCTATATGGATGTATATTATTGATCATGATGGGTATGCTAATTCTGATAAAAGATTTCCTACTCGATTACGCGGAAAAAATCAAGAGTGGTTACACGATGAGGTTTCAGGGTATTCAGACAACAATGGTATTGAACATAAAAGTCTACTAACACAACGTTGGATCTCTAGATTTGATGACTCTGTTTCAAATGGAACCTCCTGGATTGACGATAAGGGTATCGAAAAGAAAGTCCGAAAAGGGGGACTAATAAGCATAACTAAAATCATCAATAACAAATACCTTACACTCCTCCCTGAATACTATCTACGTCCATATCAACCTCATTATATAACTGAAGATGAGTTCAAATCAGGGATAGAGGATATTTTAGCGGACTTAAAAAAGCTAATGCAATGAAGTTCCTTGATATTTTTAATCCAATTGAGAAAGGTGTTCACGGCTTAACTGACGAGGCGATTTATCATAGTATAAATAATCGTGGCGTACTCGTTCCTCTTTATGGAGGAAATAACCAACATGTAACAACATCGCGATATGTAAATGATACTGCAACTAATGTTGACGGAAAACCTATTAAGATTTTTACTGGAGTAGGGATTATTATAAGTTTGGACGGAAGTGCTGGGGCAATGACTTATAAGCAGAATGAACGTTTTGTACTTAATCATCATGCAGGCTTTATTACACTAAAAAAAGATGCTCTAAATCAGGTAAATTTAATATATTTTTCAATATTTATGGAAAATCATTTTAAATCATTATCTGTTAGTGATGGTTCTAAAACATTATCTTTAGATCAAGTTTATTCTACAGAATTTGATCTACCAGATTACCAAACTCAATGTGAAATAATTTCAAACATAAGGTCAATTATTAAACTTAAAGATTCGTTGCTAAAAATTAAAAATAGATTTGTGGATCTTGTAGGCAGAAAGGTTGATTACAGTTACAACTCTTTTCAAAAACGTGGCGTTCGGATTTCCAATGCAATAAAATGTTTAAGTGGAAATTCAGGATTAACAGAAGAAAGCATATACAATAATATTGATACATCTAAAAAACTATATCACATCTTATCCAGCGCCACAGTCGATAGTAATATGTTTGGGAAGACCTCACAATTTGATATTAAGGGCAAGCCTATTAAAGTTTTTGAATATAAAGAAGGCTTATTAGTTATCCGTAACGGGATGGCTGGCAAAACATTTTACTTAGAACCCGGCAATTATACTCTAAATGATCATGCATATATACTATACCCCAATCCATCTTGTCCATATAAAATTAATTTAAAATGGCTCTCTATTGAGTATCGAGATGAATTTCTTTCATTTACATCAACTGCTGATAATGGGACCTGGAATAAGACAGGCTTCTTTAGCAATACGGTCATAGATATTCCATCCGTTGAGGAACAGAATAAAGTTATTAAAGAACATCTGTTTATTGAACAAAAAATAAATGACATCGAGACTATATTAAAAAGCATCAATAATCTTCTCTCAAAAGAAATTATTTCATTAAAAGGTTAATGTTATTATACTTGTATTGACTAATACCAAATAATACCGACGCAGGTCTGAAATTACGGATACAACTATTTCTTAAGGCGCCTATCCTGTATTTTTAACCACTTGATAATTTATCAACTTCCAAATCTCAAACCATTTTACTCACCATAAAAATATGAATCAAAATACTTTTTCACAATCATTAAAAGATCTTATTACTAAATATTATTTTATAAAAGTTCTAATCTCTGCGATTATCTTTGGATTAATAATATTTTTTATCTTATACTTTTTGTCTCGCCTTATTTGGAATCATTCTGATACTTCTTTTTGGGAATCAAACCTATGCCAAACGGTAGTTTTAATATGTACCATAATTACAACTATTGCCATCTCATTTTGGCAAGTAGATGCAAGTAAAAAGAAAGATATACGAAATGCGGTATTTATTGTTCTACTTCAAATTGAGAATATTGAGGAAAATATTGAGAATTTATCTGAATGTATTATCAATGGAGAACTTCAAGAGAAGCCATTTCACTATTGTCCTGTGATCTATGAAGAAAACCAATGGGATAAATATAATCATATTATAGCAGGTAATATTTCTAATGATACATTCAAAACAGTTGATAAATTCTTTAAAATTGCAAATAAAATAAAGGAACAACAAATCCTTATTAAACAAAAACTACAACAGGCCTCCGAGCATAGAGTATATGGGTACTATAACATGATATATAACCCTGCCAGATACTTTTCATCCACTAACAATATTAATTATAATATTGAAAATATCAATAAAACAAATGAGGAAATTAGAAAATTATTTGATACAATAACTGTAACAACCTACATTTTAAAAGAATACGCCACCGGACTTGAGATGAGATTA
>CAYNKM010000185.1:0-4078 GCA_964397795.1 uncultured Desulfovibrio sp.
TGAACGATAATTGTCCAGGAGTAGGGCAGCGCAAAAATACCCGCAGGGCCACATCCAGCGCATTTTGGCTATCAATAACCGGTCTGGCCAGATCTTCTTCCAGGCCGGTTTCCCTTTCAAGAAAAATCGCGTTCCTTGCTAGCAATGTTTCAGTACATGCAAGGCATTTTTTATAACTTAAATTTAATTCTGTTAACACATATCCGTATTCTTTGGATAATTCTGCTCCGTTACTTCTTGCAATCTTGGATACGCCAACTTGTCAAGGTATTCTTTTTCACTATCAATACCTATGAACTTCCTGCCATGTTTTAATGCGGCCACTCCTGTCGTACCACTTCCACAAAAGGGATCGAGAACTATTCCGCCCTCTGGACAGGAGGAAATAATGATTCGTTCCAATAGGGCCAGCGGTTTTTGAGCAGGGTGTTTGCCAAAAATTTTCTCCGATTTGCCTGGAGCGGATAGCGCCCAGACGCTTCGCATTTGTTTATTATCCTTTTTGAAGATGTCTTCTTCAGATTTTGAGACTTTCATGGCGGCATAATCAAAATAATGTCTGGCTGATCTGTTTTTTCTGGCCCATAATAAGGTTTCATGAGAAGCCGTGAACATTCTGCAAGCCAGATTGGGAGCGGCATTTGGCTTATACCAGATAATATCATTCAGAATATGCCATTCCTGTTGGCGCAACGCGAAACCACATGAAAAAATATTGTGATAGGTTCCAGAAATCCAGATCGTCCCTTCTGGCTTGAGAACGCGCCTGCAGACGGAAAGCCATTTGGCATGGAATCGGAAGTCCTCCTCAATACCTTTGCTTATATCCCATTCCCCCTTATTCACTGATACCCTTTTTCCAGCGTAACAAGTCGTGCCGTTATTGGAAAGATTATATGGAGGATCGGCAAAAATCATATCTACCGATTCTTCTGGAAAACTTTCCAGCTGAAGGATGGAATCCGCAAAATATAACAGGTAATTTTCACCAGATAAATAAGATTTGGGGTAATGTTCTTCCATTTCCTTTAAAACCCGATTTTCTATTCCGCAGGCTTGTCTAAATATCGCTCCCACACTTGTGCAACGTCCGCGACACCCTATTAAATCTTTCCCCTCATTGGCAAGGACTCTTTAATGTCCGATTCTGGAAATGAAACGGCAATCTTGCCGCCTTCAAATCTGCGCCTATCCAGTTGCCTTTTACCTAAATCTTTTATCCGCAAACAGGGAGAGGCGACTTGATAGCTATAAACAAAAAATATTTATGGTAAAGGGGATATTGTCATAATTTATAGTTCATAAATTTTCCAATTTATTTATAACTCAATGGCCGGAATTTATAGCTACAATTAATTATAAGCTTCATTTTTATGGCGGACAGTCCGCATTGACATAATTTTCTGAATAGGGCATACATAATTACTTGACTGTAAAAGGAGAAGTTATGAACAAATGGCTTTTAAGCGGTTTTTGCTGTCTTTTTGTCCTTTATACAGGAGTATCGGCCAGGGCGGCTGATACAATAAAACTGGGAGTTCAGGGCGCTCATTCCGGAGATCTGGCCTCTTATGGCGTACCCAGTCTTAATGCCGTCAGGCTCGCTGTTGAGGAAGTTAACGCGAATGGCGGGATAAATGGCAAGATGGTGGAAGTTATTTCCCAGGATGACGAATGCAAGCCGGAAAAGGCTACCAGCGCGGCGACAAAACTGATTTCCGATCAGGTCAACGCGGTAATTGGACCCATATGTTCAGGTCCTACCAATGCCTCTCTGCCCCTGTTTCAGAATGCGGATCTTATCTCCATTTCTCCGACAGCCACCACTCCCGCGCTTACGGAAAGCGGAAAGAATCCCCTCTTTTTCCGCACAGTAGCCAGGGATAACGCGCAGGCGCAGCTGACCAGCGATTTTATGCTGAACAAATTGAATGCCAAAAAAATCGCCTATCTTCACGACAATGGCGAATATGGGAAAGGATTTGCGGATTATAACAGACAGCTTATGGAAAAGGGCGGCGCCGAAACTGTCCTCTTTGAGGCTGTCACTCCTGACGCGGTTGATTTTACGGCTGTGGTGCGCAAGCTCAGGCGCGCCAGGCCCGATATCATAGTTTTCGGAGGTTATCAGCCGGTGGCTTCCAAACTGGTGCAGCAGATGCGCCGCGATAGACTGGATACCCCTTTTATTGGCCCAGATGGCGTAAAAGATGAAACGTTCCTGAAAATGACCGGAAAAGACGGCGAGGGAGTCTATGCCTCCTATCCCAAGGATACCACTACTCTGGAACAGTATGAAAAAGCGCGGCAGCAGCATCTCAAGGCTTTTGGAACCGAGCCAGGTTTTGGTTTTTACAATGCCTATGCCGCTACCCAGGCCATTCTGGACGCCATTAAAAAAACAAATTCCACAGATGTGAAACTGCTCAATGAGGCTCTTCGCAATAATGTTGTCAGTACACCCCTGGGAAATATCAAATTCAATGCCAATGGAGACGCGGCAGGAATGGCCCTGTCAATATACCAGGTGCAGGACGGAAAATTCAAGGAACTGGATCACAGCCTGGTTCTGGAATAAAAACAGTCGGGGTGTATATTTTTTTGATTGGTCCGCCCCCTATATGGGGGCTTTAAAATATCATTTGGAAAATGGCCTTTTATTGATTCGGGCTATTTGCGCAAAATCAATACAAATCATGGATATCCAGTTTTTCATAGAGCTTGTTTTTGGCGGCCTGACCAGGGGGAGCATATATGCCCTGATAGCCATTGGCTATACCCTTGTCTATGGCATAATCGAGCTTATCAATTTCGCACACGGTGAAATATATATGCTGGGGGCGTTTACCGCTCTTTTAATTTCTGGAGTCCTGGGCGTTTATGGTTTTCCCGAAGGGGGGATTCTTGTTGTCGCCGCCCTTGTGGCTATCATCTGGTGCGCCGCTTATGGCTTTACTCTTGAAAAAGTGGCCTATAAACCCTTGAGAGGCGCGCCAAGGCTCTCTCCCCTTATTTCGGCTATCGGCATGTCCATCTTTCTGCAAAATTATGTTCTGCTTGCCCAGACTTCCGATTTTGTTCCTTTCCCCAGACTGCTTCCGGAAATGGAATTTCTTGAATATTTTGATTATATCATGGGCCCCAGCGATTTTATGATCCTGCTCGCAAGCGCGGTTTCCATGGGAGCATTAAGTCTGTTTGTCCGCTATACAAAAATGGGCAGGGCAATGCGGGCTACCGCCCAGAACAGGAAAATGGCACTGCTGCTTGGAATAGACACGGACAGAATAATTTCCCTGACCTTTATAATAGGCTCGGCGCTTGCGGCCCTGGGTGGAGTTTTAATCGCTTCCCATATGGGTCAGGTAAATTTTGGCATCGGTTTTATTGCCGGTATGAAAGCTTTTACCGCTGCCGTTTTGGGCGGGATCGGATCAATTCCGGGCGCGATGGCCGGAGGGCTGACCCTGGGACTGGCAGAAAGCTTTACAACAGGTTATTTTTCCGGCAATTACGAGGATATTTTAGCCTTCTCGATATTAATTCTCATTCTCATATTTAGGCCTGACGGTCTCCTCGGAAAACCAAAGGCGGTAAAGGTCTAGCCATGTCCAGAATAGTCAAGGCCTTTTTTACAGCTATCTGGTTCATGATTCTGACTTTTCCAGTAATGGGCATTCGTCTGAACCTGCCTGATAACAGCGTTGACTGGCGCTATGGCCGCATTGTCTGTCTGGGAATAGCGGTTTTTTTCCTTGCCTTGCTGTGGAACTGGCTTTTTGAACGCAAGGCAAGAGGAATCCCGCTTTTTCAGTTGCCCGCGTTTATAAGGAATAATTTTTCAGCGCTCTCTTCACAAAAAAGCGTCAGGATTTCCTTTTTTGCCTTTCTGCTTTTCGTTCTTGTCCTGATGCCTCTTGTCAGTTCCTTTTACCAGACAAATATCATGATTTCTGCCATGCTCTATATAATTTTGGCACTGGGCCTGAATATAGTCGTGGGACTGGCAGGACAGCTTGTGCTGGGTTATGTCGCCTTTTATGCCATTGGCGCTTATGCTTATGGAATTTTGAATCAC
>CAYNKM010000186.1:0-394 GCA_964397795.1 uncultured Desulfovibrio sp.
GAAAGAATGGGTACCAGGTGGGAATGACAAATCTTGAAGCATTCTCTTGAGACATTGCCGTCTGGCCATGAACAGTTCATCGGATTGATCCTCTGACTTGCCAGACTTACCCACAAGTAGATCCCTTCCAAGATCCATATATGTCCAGGCAAAATGTCCCCTTTTTGTATGAGAAAACTGTTCCTGCCATTGCCTGGGCCAATCGCTGATCGGTGTTGGCCGCCACTGATTTTCCAGTTTTGTCTGACCCTGGCTCTTGTCCTCCCTGGCCGACGGCCGCGGAATTACAGGCGCGGGATTCGCCTTTATTGTATTGTGGCTAACGGCCCTGGCAACTGGCTCGCTTGCGCGGGGCATGTCTTGCGGATAATAGATATATTGCAGACCATTTGCC
>CAYNKM010000186.1:404-4071 GCA_964397795.1 uncultured Desulfovibrio sp.
TCTTCCGAACCAAAAGCGCCAGCGTTTGGATTTACCCGATTTGCAGCGATAATGTCTGCTTTCTTGTTTTCCATCTTCTTACGGGCCAACGGGACAAGAGCCTCCAGATCTGGGCAAATTTCAGCCGCAAAACCCAGGGTTTTCTGATTGGGCTTGCGATTTCGGGAGAGGGTCGCCAGAATATCAGGATTTAATTCAAGTTCAATGGCTGTAATATTCTCATCCTTGTGCAATTTATACTGTCCCGATCCTTTTGGCGGTACTGGCGCAAAATCGCCTACCGCGGCGCAAAAAAGACCCCAGTCCATATCCGGCCAGATTTTTTCCGCTTCCGCGAGCATCTCCCTTGCTGTGGTCACCTGAATTTTCCTTATTGCCAGCGGCAAATAAACCTCCAGGCCAGGCCCGCAGATTGCGGTAACATCGGCGCCGCGCAACCAGGCGCAAGTAGCCAGGGCTGCTCCCATTTTCCCGCTTGATGGATTGGAAATAAAGCGGACGGCATCCCAGGCTTCACGGGTTGGCCCCATGGTGACCATAACCCTGATGCCGGAAAGATCCTGCGGAGAAAGGGATTTCAGGAGAGTGAGAAAAATTTCTGGCAGATCAGCCAGACGCCCCTGCCCTTCCTCTCCGCAGGCAGTCGATCCGGAAGCGGGAGAAACTATAATATTTTTTCGGGCAATGAGCTTTTGCACGTTATCTGCTACCGCCGGATTTTTCCACATGCGGGGATTCATGGCCGGCGCTATGACAAGAGGATTCGGGAAGGCCAGCGCCTGGGCAGAGTACATTTCAGCCGCGCCACCGCTGGCAAGACTGGCAAGGGCGTTGGCTGTCGCCGGAGCGACAAGAAAAGCGTCATCATTCTGGCCGGGGGCAAGATGAGCAAGGGGGTCAGAAAGGGAATCAAACATCTCCCCGTAAATTTTTGAGGCGCCGAGGGAAGCAAATAAAAGGGGAGAAACAAACTCCCTGGCCGCTCGTGACAGGGTTACGCTTACAGAGATTTGAAGTTTTATAAAAGCGCGCAACAAATCACAGGCCTTGTAAGAGGCGACAGATCCTGTTATCGCCATGCAAATTTTCTTTTCCGAAAATCTTGTGCTACGGTAAAATGGATTATCCGAAATTGCCACACTCATGGTTCTCTCTCCTCAACGCCGGAACCCCACTTCTCCTCCTGTCTTGTGGGCTTTTCCAATGGTCCGTATTCTTCTCCCGGCAGTTCCGTATAGGATTCGTCCATCTCTTCCTCATATTTCTTCTTCTGCTCAAAGCTAAGGCGGGCGCCGTCTTCCAGCCTTGCTCCTGCCCAGATTTCGAGAACCGTCCACATACCCTGTTTATGAATGGTCAAAACGGCCAGCTCATTATTTTTCTGGTACAGGGAAACTGACCGCTCGCCCTTGCGCAGGAAAAGACGCAGTTGCCAGCCATTTGAGGTTAATTCATTATATAGATCGGTCGCTGCCAGTGATGAAGACAAATTACCCCTGAAGGTTTCCAGTCCTTCCTTTTCTCCATTCGCGCCGGTACTTATATACCCGTGCGAGGAATACCGCTGAAAGCCGTTGGGAAGCCTCACGCCGAGCAAAATACTGCTGGAGGCATTCTCGCCGCCCGTTATGGGATCATTATTAAATACAGGTTCAAGACCCAGCCAGGAACAGGATGTTGTCAGCAAGACAAGCAAAATATATAAATTTATCCGCAAAAGGCGGACAGGGGAGAAATTTCCCATGGAAGGAAAAAATATTTTTTGCATAAAAACAGAATATAATGTACGGCGTTTACTTGCAACGCCCAATCAGGTGAAGGTTGCCGCCTCGGGCAGGCCAGTTTCAAGAAATATCGCCTTTTTTCCTGAATATTTATGGATTTTGCGTTAATAAAAAATATTTTATAATAATCCATATCTGGCACAAGCTGACCGGGATTTATTGTCTGTTTTTCTGGATTTATCCATGAATGAAGATTATCTTTTGGAATCGTATAATTTCACATTGCCTGAAGACAGGATTGCCCAATACCCCTGTCAGAAGCCGGGAGACTCCCGTCTGCTCCGCCTGGACAGAGAGAAGGCCGAACTTGAGGACGCCCTGTTTCGGGATCTCCCCGATCTGCTTCCTGAAGGCGCGCTGCTGGTAGCCAATAACGCGAGGGTAACCCCGGCCAGAATTAAATGGCGGCGTCCAGGCGGCGGTAAGTCTGAATTTCTCCTTCTTTCTCCTCTGCCTCTCCTCACAAATTCTGCAGAAAGGGACAGCTCCGGATATTTTATGGCTGCGGCGGAGGCGCTGATCAGGCCTGGTGCAAGATTCCGGTCAGGTCAGGTATTGCGAATATGCGGGGATCTCGAATGTGAAATTATTGAGAAAAAGGAATTTGGACGCCATCTGGTCAATCTGCGCTGGATTGGCAGTCTTGAAAGAATCCTTCAGGACAATGGTTGCCTGCCCCTCCCTCCCTATATAAAAAGGGAAGAAGAGCCCGGGGATCAAAACCGTTATCAGACAGTTTATGCGGCCAGAAGCGGAGCCCTGGCAGCGCCTACCGCTGGACTTCACTTTACGCGGGATCTTCAGGAAACCCTGAAGGAAAAAGGCTTTTCCTGGCAGGAAATTACCCTTCTGGTGGGATACGGCACTTTCAGTCCGGTCAGATCTGAAAATATCCTGAATCATAAAATGCACAGGGAATACGTGGAAATTGACACGGCGACGGCCCTGGCCATAAGGACCGCCAGAGAAGAAGGTCGGCCCATAATTTGCGTCGGAACAACTTCCCTGCGCGCCCTGGAAGGAACTGCCAAAATTATGGGCGAACCCGGCCCGTATTCAGGCTGGACCGACATTTTTATTTATCCCGGCTTTGATTTTAAAATTGCCTCTGGTCTGATCACCAATTTTCATCTGCCCAAATCCTCCCTTCTCATGCTGGCCGCTGCATTTGCGGGGAGAAAGGAAATACTGGATGCCTATAAACACGCCATCGATAAGGGCTACCGCTTTTTTTCCTATGGCGATGCAATGCTGATTTTATAAGGAAGAAAATAATGGATAAAAAGATTATAGTGATAAAATATGGCGGTCATGCCATGGACATTCCTGAAATAAGGAATGCCTTCAGTCAGGATCTACGGGAGATGCAGGAAAATGGCTTTCGTTTTGTGATTGTACATGGAGGAGGGCCGCATATTTCCCGGCTTCTGGAACGCCTGGGTATTGAAAGCCATTTTGAAGACGGACTGCGCGTAACTGATGAAGCCGTTCTGGAAGCGGTGGAAATGGCGCTCTGCGGACAGGTTAACAAGGAAGTCGTCCGCTTTCTGGAAAAAGCCGGAAATCATTGCGCCGGCATTTCCGGAGAAGACGGCCCGACGCTATGGGCAAGAAAAAAGGATTCCCGGCTGGGACGCGTAGGAGAAGTGACCAGGGTTAACCCGGATCTTGTTATAAACCTCCTTGATGGCGGCTATCTTCCGGTTATTGCCCCGCTTGGTCTGGATGAGAATTTCCAACTCCTGAATATAAATGCCGATACGGCGGCCGGCGCCATCGCGGGATCGTTAAAGGCTGGTTTTATCCTTCTTTCAGACGTGCCGGGCGCACTTGACGGAGAAGGCAGGCTTATACCTGAACTGGACAAAGCCGCAATTGACCAT
>CAYNKM010000187.1:0-4059 GCA_964397795.1 uncultured Desulfovibrio sp.
CCGATGTTCACCATATCCTCCACCTTTCTGTACGCGCTCATCCTGCCTGTAACGACTCTTCCAGCCAAAACATCTTCTCTTGCGCAAATTTCCGAACGCAGACGGCTTATGGAACGTAAAACGTCAATTGCGGGAAAATGCCCCTGATCCGCCAAATCACGCGTCAAAACAATATGCCCATCCAGAATGGAACGCACTGAATCCGCGATTGGTTCATTGAAGTCATCGCCGTCTACAAGAACAGTATAAATACCGGTAATTGTGCCCTTTGAAGAACGCCCCGCCCGTTCCAGAAGCTTTGGCAACTGGGCAAAGACAGAAGGGGTATAACCTTTTGTTGTGGGAGGCTCGCCTATTGCGAGACCAACTTCTCTTGCCGCCATTGCGAATCGCGTGACCGAATCCATCATCAGAAGGACATCCATACCCTTGTCACGAAAATATTCGGCGACGCTGGTGGCCGCATATGCGGCCCGCATCCTAACCAGGGGAGACTGATCGGAGGTGGCGATCACCAGGACGGATCTCGCCATGCCTTCTGGCCCGAGATCCCTTTCCATAAATTCCACCACTTCCCTGCCGCGTTCTCCTATGAGCGCGATTACGTTGACATCAGCTTTGGTATATCTGGCCATCATGCCCATCAGGGTTGACTTCCCCACGCCGGAGCCGGCCATGATGCCCACCCTCTGCCCTTTTCCCAATGTGATCAGGCTATTGATGGATCGAACCCCCACATCAAGTATATCGGTTATCCTCGGACGTTGCAGTGGACTTGGCGGATCCGCATACAGGGGAGCAAGCTCCGGCATCCATAATTTTTTGGCATTTTGAGCCCATTCAGGCACATAAGGCGCCTGAAGTTTCATCTGGTTTTCAAAATTGCCATGATTGTTTTCTCCTCCAGGCAGCGGGGAGGTGTATAATTCAGCGCTTATGGGAGGCCCGGAATCAAGGGGAGTTCCAAAAGCGTCAAAGGCCCTGCCCAAAAGTTCGGGACCTACGGGAAAAACGGGAGGAAGGCTGGTATTGCGGATAAGGGATCCCGGGCGAATGCCCCTCATATCTCCATAGGGCATAAACAAAAGGTTGTTATCCCTGAAACCGACCACTTCAGCGGCGATCCCTTCGCTTTCTCCATCAGGAAGCATATGGCAGACTGAACCCAGGGGAGCGCGCAATCCTCCTCCTTCCGCTACCAGACCTACAACCTTGTTGACTTTGCCATAAAGGCGGACAGGGGTACTCTGCTTCAAAAGCTGGCAGCAGGCCTGGGGATCCAGTTTCATAAAAAGCCTCCCTGGGCGAGGGTTTCCGGCTCAAGCTCAAGTTCTTCTGTTGCCGGTTTTTCAGGAGCCAGCTCTTTTGCGGCTTCAGTCTGATTTGGCTGAATATCTTCTTCCCCAACGGGAAAGAGTTCCTCTTCCAGCGCGGCCAGAGCTGAATCTTCCGGCCTTGCTTCCTGAACGGTCTCATTGATCTGGTAGCCGACTTGTTCCAATTGTTCAGGCTGCGCCTGAAGATTGTCAAAGAGTTCCTCCTCAAGAGGATCTGGAGAGGAAAAATTATCGGGAGAATGATCAATTTCCTCTGTCTCATCTTCCCGCGCAAGTTCAAGCACAGGATATTCCACCCCGTTTTCTTCCTCATCAGTAAAAACGGTTTCGGGGGCCATCTCGGGAGTTTCTGTTTCTTCAGCCATTTCGGGAATTTCAGGAACAGGCATATCCAGTTCGGGAGTCAGGCTTGTTATGCGCGAAGCCTCCCGTTCAACAATATCCCTTATTATTTCCTCATACCTGTTTTTATCATCGCCTTCCGGCAATGCCAGATGGGAAAGAACCCCGTCAACAAGTTCCCTGAAATTTTCCCGTTTCAAGTCCACGCTGCCGCTGCCGCTTTCCGCTACAAGCCCGCCTCTTTCAATTTTTTCATCGCCTGTGACAATCCATTGTCCCAATTCGGGATAGCGTTCCCTGGCGGCGCGAAAAAGATCTGTTACCTGTGATTCATCCTGCGGGTTGACTCTCAATGATATGGAACGACGGCTCTCGAGAAGATCCAGGGACTGAAAAACCAGACTGCGCATGATCTCCTTGTGTTCCCTGGTCAATATAAAACCGGCTCCCGCCTGGGCCGCGCATTGAACTAGCGTCACAAGATCATCCCGCCATTTTTTCAGGATTTCATTTTGCTGCCATTCAAGGGCGCGCATAAGCTGACCAAGAGACTGTCCCAATTCCAGACGAAATTCATGCAGTTCCTCCTTCGCCTGCTCCATGCCGCTTTGATAACCTTCATTGTGGGCATTCTGGCGTAATTCCTCCGCTTCCCTTCGATCATCCTCGGCTTTTGCCAGTTCAGTTTGAGCCTGATTTTTAAGACTCTTAGCTTCAGCCTGATGTTTGTCGCAATCGGCCAGAATTTTTCTTTTCAGCTCCTGGGCTTCTTTTCGCGCTTCTTCCAAAACCTTCTGACGTTCGGCATATGCGGCGCCAAGAATTTCACGCGCGCGATCTGCCGCGCGGGCGCGCACTCTTTCCATATAATCTTCAGTCTGTTCCTTTTTGCGCTGTTCGCGCCGAAGGGACTCCTGCATTGCCGATAGCTGCTCCACACTGGCTTCACGGTCTCCCATGAAGATAGTGCCCCACTTCTTTTTTACTTCCTCAGAAGCCATAATATTCCCATTAAACTGACAAGGCGAGGGTTAAAAAAGAATTGTCCGAAAAGAGATCACCTTTTCGGACAACTCCAAATTAAACAAAAATATCTCCGCCGCCACGACTGACAACAACCTTGTTCTCCGCCTCAAGACGCCTTACAACTTTTACTATATTCTGCTGGGCGCCTTCCACATCCGAAATTTTGGTCGGTCCCATAAATTCCAGCTGTTCGCGGATTATGTTACCAGCGCGCTCCGACATATTCTTGAAGAATTTTTCTTTTAAATCGTCGCTCGCTCCCTTGAGGGCCAGGGTGAGTACGTCATTTGTTATTTCTTTCAGAAGTTCGCGTATGCCTTTGTCATCAATATTTCTGCAATCTTCAAACACAAACATGAGGTTTCTGATATCCTCGGCCATTTGGGCGGACTCTTCCTCAATTTCAGAAAGAACTTCTTCTTCGGTGGCCCTGTCCGTGGCGTTGAGAATTTCAGCGACAGACTGGACTCCACCAACCTTTTTGCCCTCTTTGCCGCCCATGGCAATAAGCTGACTTGTCAAAACCTTGTCAACTTCCATAAGCATTTCTTCAGGAACGGACTCCAGTTTTGCCAATCTGGTAAGCACTTCAGCCCGCACGCCAGCCGGCAGACTCGTCAAAAGACTGGCAGCCTGATCCGGATGCAAATGCCCCATAATGAGAGCAAGAGTCTGGGGATGCTCATTTCGCAAAATCTGCGATAACAGTCTGGGACTGACGGACTCCAAATCCCTGAAAGGAGCTGGTCCAGTATCAAGGGAAAGGGTATCCATAACATATTTTGCTGTTTCCGGATCGAGGTTTCTGGCCAAAAGACGTTTTGCGGTTTCACTTCCACCAGAAATCATGTCCACGCCATCCACAAGAGACTCGTGAAAATCGCGCAGAACTTCTTCCACAACATCCTTGGTGACAGGGCCAAGTTCGACAATAGCCCTGGATACATCCGCAATTTCCTTTCGATCCATATGCTTGAATATGTCAGCTGTAAACTTGTCGCCCATGGCCAGTAAAAGAACCGCTATGCGCTGTTGCCCGGTAAGTGCCATCTTTTTTAAAGCTCCTTGCAACAAGACAGTCTCCCCCGGTTTTTTGGACCGGAAGAGACTGTCTGTTATTTTTCCTTTTTATCTTTTTCCATCCAGCGCCGGATAAGACTGACAGCCTGATCCATATGCTGCTCTGTTATTCTGAACAGGCGAATTTTCAATTCTTCCACCCGCTGATTTGTAGCTTTTTGGGCTTTGCGGATAGCCCTCAATTCATCAAGTGAAGGCGGTTCGGATCTTCCGCCTTTTACCAAAATTCCCGATTTATGCTCTGACTGTTTCATCCTCTTTCATCCAGCCGCGC
>CAYNKM010000188.1:0-4051 GCA_964397795.1 uncultured Desulfovibrio sp.
ATTACCTCGTTTGATCTTTAAAAATTAAAACGTGATATTTAATACTTATATTTGTATTGTCAAAAGTTTACAAGGACATGGCATTGAACTACAGGACAGGGGATTTTTTATAAATATTTTAATCCGTGAATAAATATATCTGGCTGGATTTACAAACCGGATTTATTTAAATATTTAAAAAACCTTGTTTTTTTCTTGAAAATAATATATAATATTTTTTTGGAAGTTTTTTATGCGCGAATATCGAGATTATTTTTTTAAAAAAGCCAAGAGTGAAAATTATCCTGCCCGGTCAATTTATAAATTAAAGGAAATTGACGCCAAATATCATCTGTTGCGCCCAGGGGGGAGAGTTTTGGAGCTGGGCGCGGCGCCTGGGTCCTGGTCCCTGGGAGCGGCGGAAAAGGTGGGGCCCAATGGTCTTGTCCTGGCCTGTGATATTCAGGCTACGGATACCGTATTTCCGCCCCAGGTTCATTTCCTTCAGGAAGACGTATTTAATCCCTCTGCCGCCTTTCTGGAAAAAATTCAGGAATATTCTCCCTTTGATTTGGTTATGAGCGACATGGCTCCGGCAACCACCGGCACGCGTTTCACTGATCAGGCTCGTTCTTTGGAGCTTGCCAGGGAAGCGTTTGGCTTTTCTTTAAAATATTTGAGGCAGGGCGGCAATTTTGTTGTCAAGATATTTATGGGACCAGATATTCAGGAATTACTGACGCCCATGCGCAGGGCTTTCAGATCGGTAAAGACCTTTAAACCGCGGAGTTCCCGCTCGGAAAGCAAGGAAACTTTTTTTATTGGACTGGATTTAAAAGAAACCATGCCCCAGGAACAGGGTTAGGTAGATTCAGGAGAGAATATGTCAGGTCATAGCAAATGGGCCAATATACAGCATCGCAAGGGACGTCAGGACGCAAAAAGGGGAAAAGTTTTTACCAAGGCAGCCAAAGAGATTATCATCGCGGCCAAGACTGGCGGAGATCCTGCCGGTAATCCAAGGCTTCGCGCCGCTATTGCTGCCGCCAAGGCCGTAAATCTTCCCAAAGACAAGATTGAGGCCGCGATCCGGAAAGGGACAGGCGAGGATGCGGGCGGCGATTATACGGAAGCCTTTTACGAAGGGTACGGGCCGGGAGGCATTGCCCTGATGGTGGAAGTGGCGACTGACAACAAGAACCGGACTGTGGCGGAGGTTCGCCATCTTTTCACCAAACACGGCGGAACAATGGGAGAAAACGGCAGCGTTGGCTGGATGTTTGAACGGAAAGGCGTAATCACCGTGGACAGGAATGCCTATGACGAGGAAGCGATCATGGAAGCTGCCCTGGAAGCTGGAGCGGATGACGTGGTGGACGATGAGGATGTCTGGACAATACAGACAGCCATGGGCGAATTTGCTGCGGTCAGGGACGCTCTGGAGAATGCGGGTATAGTCATGCAGTCCGCCGAGCTCGCCATGGTTCCTTCCACTCTTAATTCCGTTGATGTTGAAACCGGTTTGAAGGTTCTGCGGCTTATGGATGCTCTTGACGACAATGATGATGTTCAGAATGTGTATGCCAATGTGGATTTTCCCGAAGATATGCCAACTGATTAAATGAGTAATGGTTATGTAATAGGAATTGATCCAGGTTCGCGCCGAACCGGTTGGGGAATTGTTGGGGAAAAATCGGGAGTACTGGAGCTGATTGACTGTGGAGTAATCTGCACAGAATCCAGGGCTGGAAAAGGAAGTGATGCGCCTGCCTCCGAATTCGCCCGCCGTCTGGCTTTTATCTTTAGTTCGCTAACCGCCGCCCTGCAAAAATATTCTCCGGAAGAAGCCGCCATAGAGCAGATATTTGCCGCGAAGAATACAGCGTCAGCCCTGAAGCTTGGCCAGGCCAGGGGAGTGGCGATAGCGGCCTGCGCGGCCAGGGATCTTGCTATTTTTGATTATGAACCTACTCTTGTTAAAAAATCCCTGGTGGGCGCCGGCCGGGCGGAAAAGGAACAGGTGGCTTTCATGGTGAAACGCATGCTGAATGTAAAAAATCCGGACTGGGCCCTGGATACCACGGACGCTCTCGCCCTGGCGATTTGTCACCTTTCTCAACGCCGCTATCGGCAGCTTGCCAGCCTTTCGGGAAAACAGGGATAAAAATCATAAGGCATAAATTTTACAGAATTTTATCCAGATTTGATTAATATATTATAGGTTATCCGTTTATTCGCATCATGTGGAATACTCTTTTAGGGTGAATACCGGATAATGAGAGGAAAAAATGACGCGCAAGGATCGCACAGAAGGAATTTTCAGCCGTCGGGAAGTGCTGGATGAAAGCGAACGCAGACAATACTGTCTTATTCAGCTCAAGGAATTGCTTTCTTTCGCTTACCGCTATTCGGAAGACGTCAAAAAACGTTTTGACAGGGCTCAATTTAATGTCGAGAAGTTCAAGACCCTATCGGATATAAAGCACATTCCAATTCTTAAAAAGAAGGAGCTGATTTTTTTACAGTCAATGGGTCCAAGACTTGGAGGACTTCTTACAAAAGATATAGGCGAATTAAAGAGACTTTTTCTTTCTCCCGGCCCCATCTTTGATCCTGAAGATCGGAGCGAAGACTATTGGGGCTATACGGAAGCTTTTTATTCGGTAGGCTTTCGCCCTGGAGACGCTGTTCAGAATACTTTCAATTATCAGCTTACGCCCGCGGGCTTGATGTTTGAAGAGCCTTTACGCAATTTGGGCTGCGCTGTAATACCCGCCGGGCCTACGGACGCTTCCACCCAGCTGGATATCATGCAGAAATTAAGAGTTTCGGGATATGTCGGAACGCCCAGTTTTTTGATGCATCTTGCGCAGAAGGCGGAGGAAAAGGGTCTAAACCTTAGAAAGGAACTTTTTCTGGAAGTGGCTTTCGTCACTGGCGAAAGATTATCGGAAAAAATGCGTAACCAGATGGAAAAGAAATATGATCTGATAATGCGCCAGGGCTACGGGACGGCGGACGTTGGTTGCATAGGATATGAATGTTTTCATAAAACCGGTTTGCATGTTGCCAATCGCTGCTATGTGGAGATCTGTCATCCCGATACGGGTATTCCCCTGAAAGATGGAGAGGTTGGCGAAATTGTGGTGACCGCCTTCAATAAGACCTATCCGCTCATCCGTCTTGCGACGGGAGATTTGTCTTATATAGACAGGCGGCCTTGCGCCTGCGGCCGGACAAGTCCACGGCTTGGCAGTATTGTTGGCCGGGTGGATACCACAGCCAGAATTATGGGCATGTTTGTTTATCCTCATCAGGTTGAGCAGGTGATGAGCCGCTTTGAAGAAATAAAACGCTGGCAGATTGAAGTTACCAATCCCGGCGGAATTGATGAAATGACTTTATTTATAGAAACCAGCGGATTCAGGAGAGAGGAAGAGCTTTTGCATCAGTTCAGGGAAAAAATTAAATTAAGACCGGAACTAAAGATTCTCGCCCCCGGCAGTCTCCCACTGCAAATTCGTCCGATAGAAGACAAGCGTCATTGGGATTAAATTAACGGCAGGCAGCAATGAAAGATCAGGCTTTTATTTTGTGGCTAAAGAAACAGCATGAAGAAATAATGGACTGTGAAAAAAAGGCTTACGAATGTCTGGACGCCGGTGACAAGGCGGGATATTCGGTCCATATGCATGAAAAAGCTGAAAAACTCAAAGATCTTGACAGATTATCCAGACCTTTTCTGAAAGATCTTGATAGTGGCGAGCGCGCTGAGGTTATGGAAAGTCTTGCCAGATTTTCTGAAGGCGCGGCGACCGCCCTTTCACTTGATTCGCTTTTTTATATGTCCGCGCTTCTTTATCCGGATGATCACAGGGAAGGCGATCCCGATAATCTGCAGAAACTGATAATGAGGCTGGAAAAATAGCCAAAATAAAATCAATATATCTCTTGTTTATATGCGAACAATCGTATATGCTTTTTATGCAGTTTTATATGCGGCGTCCGGAATTTTATCATAACAAAGGAGATCAGACATGATCAGACATATTGTTTGGTGGACATTGAAAAA
>CAYNKM010000189.1:0-4008 GCA_964397795.1 uncultured Desulfovibrio sp.
AACGCGCTGAGATATGAAGTCCATAGGGATAGTATTTTTTCGATTTTCTGCAAAGGTTCTTTCCGCCGCCCGATAATCCGGCATATTAAGGCCTATATCGCCATCTGCCACCAGAACAAGAGTAACATTGGGAAAATGATGGCCTTTTGACAGCATTTGCGTGCCCACGAGAAAAGGAGATTTCTTCAGCGCGAAATCTTCCAGGATTTCTTCCATTTTTCCGCTTCTGCGCACATTATCCCTGTCCAGGCGCAATATGGGCTGTCTGGCTATGCTTTCGAGTCTTTCTTCAAGTTTTTCTGTTCCCTCTCCCACCGGCAGAAAATTCATTTTTTTACATTCGGGGCAGGGCGAGGGGTAGGGGAGGGAATACCCGCAAAAGTGACAAAGAAGTTTCCCCAGATTTTTATGATAGGCGAGGCCAATTTCACAGTGCGGACATCTTAAGGTATGGTTACATTCCACACAAAAGATCAATGGCGCGTAACCTCTGCGATTGAGCAAAATTACCGCTTGTTCGCCCCTGTCCAGACAGGCGGCAAGCTCCTGTTCGCATTCCTCGGCAAGAATTGTACTGCTTTGAGCATTAATGGCGCCTGCTGTTGACATGCCGGCTTTTGGCCCAATATTCACAAGTTTCATTGGAGGAAGAGATCTGTCCTTTATCCGGTTGTCAAGACGCGATAGGGGCAGGCTTCCAGCAAGGCCCGCCTGCCAGGATCTTAAATCGGGCGTTGCAGAGGCAAGAAGCAGAAGACCTTTTGATTGAGTGATACGAAACCAGGCTGCTTCCTTCGCGTGGTAGGCGAAAGTTTCATCCTGTTTAAAAGAAGCGTCATGCTCTTCATCCAGAATTATACAGGCCGGATTATGTACGGGAAGGAAAAGCGCGGATCGTGTTCCGATAATAAGACATGGCTGTTTGTCAGAGGCAATTTCCCTGAAGATTTTTTCCCTTTTTCCTGGTGTCTGATAACCGTGATAAAAATATATCCGGGCATTGGGAATGGCGGTCAAGGCGTCCCTGTATAATTTATATGCCAGGGCAACTTCAGGAGCCAGGAGAATGGCGCTTTTTCCTCTGCCAAGGCATTTTCTTATTAAATCCAGATATACGGCGGTTTTTCCACTGCCGGTAACTCCAAAGAGCAGGCAACATTCCGCCTTGTCCGATTCAAGCGCCAAAGAAAAATCCGTCAGGGCCTTTTGCTGATCAGTGTTCAATAAGATCTTGGAAGGAGCGGGCTCATTAACCGGAACTGGAGTAAGTTCCTGTTCCTCCAACTCTACCCTGACATGGCCGGAAGTGATAAGTCTTTGCAGGGGCTGTTGAAATGATGAACCCAATGTATTCAGCAGACGGCGCCGGCTTGATGCGCCATTTTTATGGAGATAATCGAGAATGGCGATTTGTTTGACAGAGGCGGGACGAACAGGCCAGGGAGGATCTGTATTCAGATAGCAGATTTCCTGCTCTGCCATATCCTGTATCCGGTTTTCTATAAACGCTTTCCGATTAAGAAGATCGTTGGCGGCCTTATTCCAGAAATCGGGATCTTTTTTAAAAAGGGTAGCAAGATCCATCTCTGGCATATTTAAATTTGATCTCCATTTGAGGCGCGCCCTGGATGAACGTAAATTGGAAGGTAAAACATGACCAAAAACAGAGCCTGGCATAAAAGCCTGACGGTGAGCCAGATTAATCGAAAGATCCACCAGCTCCGGAGTCAGAAGGGGAGTGGTTTCCAGAGGAAAGAAGACATTTTTATATTTGATGTTTTCGGGCAGGTCACTGTTTTCCTGCAACGAACTGATACAGGCTGCCCGCAGTGACTGTTTTCCTCCCACTGGTACAAGAACGCGCATGCCTTTTTTCCAGAAATCTGAAGGAAAATAATCGGGGAGCGTGTAGGTAAGTTCAGAAAAGGGAGGACTTAAGAGGATTACCTTGGCAAACATAAGGAAAAGGACCGCCCTTGGGCGGTCCCCATGGAAATAAAACTGAAGGATATTACTGGAACTGGACGAAGTTCTTTAATAAGCCCAGAAGCTCATAGCGTAATTCTTCATCCTGAAGCGCGAAATAGATATTCGCGGTAAGATACTCGGCCCAGTCACCAGCGTCAAAGCGCATTCCCGACATACGCACGGCCATCATTCCACGTTCTTTGGCCAGCATATTCATGGCGTCGGTAAGCTGGATTTCACCGCCCTGACCGGGTTGTATTTTTTCCAGATATTCAAAAATATCAGGAGTCAGAACATAACGTCCGACTATGGCCAATCTGGAAGGAGCGTCTTCCCGTTTCGGCTTTTCAACCATGTCCTTAACGCGGTAAACTCCGGGGGAGACCTCTTCTCCATTAATTATGCCGTATTTATGCACTTTTTCCCAGGGAACTTCCATAACGCCCACAACCGGCATTTTTTCAGCCATGGCAACTTCAATTAGCTGGCCAATACCGGGAACGCCGCCGAACATAAGATCATCACCAACCATTACGGCAAAGGGATTATCTCCGACAAGTTCACGCGCACACAATATCGCATGGCCCAATCCAAGCTGTTTTTTCTGGCGAACAGACATGATGTTCACCATTTCGGCCACATCCCTGATTGCCTTGAGTTTATCCAGTTTTCCCGCGCGTTCCAGGACGCCCTCAAGCTGGAGGTTATAATCGAAGTGATCCTCGATTACGCTTTTATCCCTGTTGGTGACAAAAATCACATCCTTGATGCCGGACTTGATAGCTTCTTCAACTACATACTGGATAACAGGCTTATTATAGATGGGAAGCATTTCCTTGGGGATATTTTTGGTTGCCGGCAAAGAACTGGTTCCCCAGCCTGCCACCGGTATGATAACCTTACGAACTGTTTTCATCTGGCCTCCCTTGGAGAAATTTAAATAAAAAGCGTTTAAAAACTATTAAGACTTATAGCGCGTGCAAATGATATTTTCTGAATTATGTTATAGCACGGATTGAAAAAATCCTTATACCTGAAATTAAAAAATGTCTTGCGCATATTTATAACATATGCGCCAAGTTTATATTCTGTTAAAAAAGACTCAAGCGCAAGCGAAAAGGTATTAAAATCGCAAATTATATGAAATATATTATATTAAAGTATTTACCCCAGCTCTTTTCTCACAACTTCAGCCAATTCGTGGGCATAGTTGTTGACCTTGTCCTGATGTTCCCCCTCCACCATCACGCGGAGCAGGGATTCCGTGCCTGAATAGCGCAGGACAATTCGCCCCCTGTCCCCAAGTTCCTTTTCCATTTTGCTTTTCGCTTCCATAATGGAAGGACATTCCTTGATTGGTTTACGTTCTTCCACCCTCACGTTCAGCAGAAGCTGGGGAAATGGGGTCAAGAGGTTGGCAAGTTCCGAAAGAGGCTTTTCCTTTTCCTGCACTATCCTGAGAATCTGCAGAGCGGCCAGAAGTCCGTCTCCTGTTGTACTGTAATGGCGAAAAATAAGGTGTCCGGACTGCTCCCCTCCCAGCATCGCTCCCTCACGGCGCATGGCTTCGACAACATAGCGGTCGCCCACTGGAGTGCGTAACAGGGATCCCCCATGTTCTTTCATGAATATTTCCAGTGCGAGATTGCTCATGACGGTACTTACAAGCAGGTTTCCCGGGAGTTCGCCCCTGGCCATCATTGATTGGGCGCATAGTGCCATCAGCTGATCCCCATCCAGGATAGAACCATTTTCATCAACCATGATGAGGCGATCGGCATCCCCATCGAGGGCCAGGCCAACGTCGGCCCGCAGTTCCTTTACCTTGGCCGCCACCACTTCGGGATAAAGCGAGCCATATTTGTCATTTATATTTGTTCCATTGGGATTGCAGCCTATTCTAAATACTTCCGCTCCCAGTTCTTCCAGAGCCAGAGGGGCAATCTTGTAGCTTGCCCCATTGGCACAATCAATAACTATCCGCAGACCGGAGAGGTTGAGATGGGGCGGAAAACTGGATTTAATATAAACTATATAGCG
>CAYNKM010000190.1:0-3216 GCA_964397795.1 uncultured Desulfovibrio sp.
TGTTCCCAAACCAGAATATCCCCAACTTCAAGAGACATATCATCCTGATACTGCTGCAACAGCTTGGGGAACTCTTTATTGAGCCAATCCAAAGTAAGTAAATCTTCCCTGCCTATTCTTTTCAGGGCATAGGAACGACAAGGATAAATGTGTTCAAGAATGAGTACATCTTTCATTATCTGTATATCCAGGTTATCATTTCACAAAACTCTTTATATTTGTCATTAGGGACAAGCAACCAATCTTCACCAACGGAAAAAGTCTTATAGTTATCATTGATAACTTTTTCTACTTCCCAATCACTCATCAGTGCCAATTCTTCAGGCTTTACAAACTTCTTTTTTAATATAAGTTCTCTGGCCTGTTTCTCGTATCCTCTATAATTCATTTTAAAAATTAGCACACATTATTCTTTCTCCCCTTTCTCTGTGTTCTTAATTGATATAAGCTCTTCTGTTAGTTTGTTCATTTCTTCTTCCGTGAGAACTTTCTCCCCAAGATACTGCCAGATTGTCTGGCATCTTGCACAAGTGAAAGTTGGGTATCTCTGAATATAATCATCAACCTCGTGCTGGCATTGATTATACACAGAATTAGTATGCTGCATTTTATCAAGATAATATCGTTGAGCATATTCCCCGCATACAGGACAAGTTTTTGCTTCATTAGGAATAGGATATATGCCTTTACAAATTATGTTTATCATCTTCACCATTCCTTTGATTCCAAATATCTATTGCATCTTTTATACTTAATTCTTGATTAGTCCTTACCCCACATGTAGGGCAATAAACATAACTGAACTCGCCTTCGTATATGGCCTTGCGTTCCATTGCCTGTCCACCACAGAAAGGACAAGATTTTAATACTTCACTCATAATCGTCATTCCTTATATTCCATTTTATCCAGGCTGCTTTTGGATCTTCTGCCACTGGCCCTTGAGCCATGCAGTTCTCACAATATACATAACAAATACTTGGCCCATTAGATAATTTTGTTTTGGTACTTCCACAAAATCCGCATGGTCTATGAAAATCTTCACCAGCGGATACATTTAGCAAGATATCAACATCCTTTTGAGACAATGTTTTCATTTTCACTACTCCTTTGATTCCACTTTTCCCAGGCTTCTTTTTCAGTAAATGTCACAGGGCTGCGAGCATCACAGGTAAAACATAATATATATCCTTCACCTTTAGGGTCTAATAAATGTGGAAGGTATGTTATATCCGTACTATTACAAAAAGGACAAGGCTTATTTTTTTCATTAGATATAAACCTTGTATTCCACTTTTTATACACTTCTTCTTTGGCATATCCTACTGAACCATTTGCTTTACAATTACAACAATGTAACCAAAATCTATTTTGGCTATTATTTTTTAATATAATTTTTTCGTTTTCACAAAACGGACATGGTTTATTTTCTTTATTTATGTTCTACTTTCTCCAGTACAAAAATCGGGTAGATTTCAACCTGTATCAGTATCAAAAAAATATACTCAAAAACCTAATTCGCCTCTGTCAAAAACTATTTGTCCAATAGATTATGTAACATTAAATTCATTCCAGTTTATATTCGTAGGTTTCCATTCTCGTTCACCTCTTCAGGTTTACGAATTACTTTTACAAAATCTCCAACATTTAATTTACTCATATCCAAGTTCCTGTTTAACTTGTTTAATCCAATCTTTTGCATCCTGATTTATTAGAGCGCAATCTATTGTACAGTCGTTACAATTATCCCTTGAGCAACATACCTCTTTAAGATACTCTGCCAGCTTTTTAGCTATGGCTTGCCATTGCTCTGCGGTAAGATTATCGCACATTATTATTTATCCAATTTATCACACAATAGAAAATAATATCCAATCTGGACAAATAAAATAACATCAGTGGCTTGCCATATCTCACTCCAATTATAAGGGTTTATAGTATGAGTATAACTGACTACAAATAACCATGAAAGGATAAAAGCAGCTATCCAGATAAATACCACTTTAATTATTTTCATTATTATCACTCCTCATATTCCATTTTATCCAGGCTTCTCTTGTTGTGTCTGCTAACGGTCCTTGCGCTCCACAATCGACACAATAAATAAAGCATGGAGTTGATAAACTCCCTTGACAATTTTCACTTCCACAAAAACCACATGGTCTATGGAAATCTTCACCCATTACCCCAATCAATAACGCGTCTACCTCCTTTTGAGTAAGCATTTTCATTTTCTCCGTTTTTCCTCCAGCTTAAAAAACCAGGGCTGCCACAATAATGTGAGCAGCCCAATAAAAGTTTAGCCTTAAGCGAGGTTTTTTAATTTTTTTATTCTGCTTTCTCCGCTATTCCCAACAGGCTTTCGTTTCCTTCAAAAGGAATACACTGGGCATAGGAAGTATCGAGGCAGCGGTATCTCGTCTTACCATCACCCCTGGACAGTGTGTAATATGAAAAGTAATTGATATGCCAGGGCTCGCTGTTTTCGTCCCTTACAAGAACACGGTCAAAAGGTTGAAAAGCCTGATTTTTATTATCCATAGCTAGTTCTCCTATTCCTTATTTAATTTTTTCGAGACGTATCTTATATATGGCAATCGTACAAAGATATAAGGGTATCATCCGGAAGCTTATCCAATATGGCGTTTACTTCCCTATGCCAGGCGTCTTCGCCTATCTCGTTTGAACTGATGCACCACCAGCCCATCTCTCCCTGTGCCAACCACTTGCCATTATGCACAATGGCATATGGGGCAATAGCCCTGTTTTTAGCCCGCTCCACATATTTTTCCCTGGAAATGGAAAACTCTTCGACAGGATCGGAACAAATACTCCAAAATCCAGCTTCACGAAAAGCCTTGATAATAGGCTGGGCATTATATTTTGCTCTGGCTATTTCAATATTGTCCTGGTATTCCTTTAGAAGGGATTTCCATGTATATGAATTGGGATAGGCGGAGATTATGGCATAAGCCTTGTCATAAGTTTTTTCCGCCTCGTCTTGAGCCTGTTTGCGCATCCACTCAAAATCAATGTCTTTCTTTAGAGCCGCATCAGCAAAGCCCTCCTTTGGCTCTTCAGTCATAAGCCCAGGCTTACCGATATGGCTAGATGCGCCTTCCTTCAATTTGAAATAGCCACTCCAGCGTCCACCCAAAAGATACCAGTCCCAAAAACCACTATCCTCATCTTCTTCATAAGGGGCCAGCTGTTCTTCG
>CAYNKM010000190.1:3226-4001 GCA_964397795.1 uncultured Desulfovibrio sp.
CCCAATAACCATTACTGTAAAATGACTCATATAATTCTCCACCAAATTTAAAAGGCGCAGAACCTAATCCCGCGCCCAAATTATCAGTTGCCTTGTTCAGCCAACCAGACAGATTCCTTCACTTCCTTAAACCATTCAGGAAGAGTAGGGTATGGAGATATTCCAGTTGGGATTTTCAAAAAAATCTCAAACTTGCCATCTGGACGAAAAGCACGAGGTTTGAATACCGCATGAATATTTCGGCAATGTTCGCAATACCCCCGCACTTCACCGATTATATTAAACTCGTCCAAAAGCCATACTTCCTGATCAAAACGCAGTCTGGGATCAGAAAGAGATTCCTCAAACTTTCTACCTTCTTCGACTGTATTATCAGGAAAATATGTGAATCCGGCTTCAATGGCAGCGCCAAACTTAAGCCCAACACGATTCTCACGTTTCCCATATACCAGGCCCCGTGGACGGTCAGGCTCGTTTGGGTAAAAGAAGATATTGTCCGCTCCTGACTGTTCAATAAGCGCATCACGATAAACGGACGCATAAAGCATTGTGGAAATCATTTCAGAAATTATCTTGGCTGCTACATCGCCTTTGCCAATATAAAACCTGTATTGCATGAGAATACCTACCATTCAAAAGTATTGAACCCAGGAGCTGGGTCAGCATCTCCGTCCAGCTCAAGCCAAGACATGCCGGACTTAAAAGCTGCCTCATAGAGCGTACAAAAAGCGCAAGAAAGTCCATCCGGAAATTCATGTCCTGATTCATTCAAATT
>CAYNKM010000191.1:0-3978 GCA_964397795.1 uncultured Desulfovibrio sp.
TGGCGGCTTCTTCAAGGAAACAATCGTGCACAATTCCCCTCAAATGCTTATGGCTGATGAAAATGGCAATATTACATATAATCCCCGCCTCTTGATGCTTGTTAATCGCGGAGGAAAATATTATGTGCCTTCGCCGGCTGAACTTGTCCCCCTACCCCCGGAAAGTGAAATATTTCTTCTGCCGGACAGACAGGCCATAGGTTTTAATCCAAAAACAGGAAAACAGGAAATTTCCCCGGGACTGGCAGTCGCCGCTTTTTCCGCGCCGGGTTATACGCTGGGCGCGCATCCCGCCTATCTGCAAAATCCTTCCGCCAAAACCCTGCCTCTTTTTGCCTATGGGGCAGTTGGGTACTCAAAAGGGCGTTTCTGGATCTGCGCCAAAAAAGTTGATAACGATCCCCGTCAGATCTTTTCAAATATAGCCGCAGAACAAATTGAGGATGGCTGTGGATTTCTTTTGGAAAACTGGCCAAAAAACCGTTTAATTAATCATATAGTAAACAATTGTGTAAAAACATATTCCTGTCCCGCCGCCCGCAACTATGCCCTGGGCCGCCATGAAGCCCCCCTGCCCTCTTCCCAAAGCTGCAATGCCCACTGTCTTGCCTGTATTTCCTCATTGCAGAAAGACAGCCCCATAGAGATCACTCCCCAATGCAGAATGACCTTCACCCCATCGGAAGAAGAAATAGCGGAAGTCATGCTTATCCATGAAAATAGGGAAAAAGATCAGCCTGTTTATTCCTTTGGCCAGGGTTGTGAGGGAGATCCCCTAATGAATGCCCAGCTCCTTGCCAACAGCATCTCGCTCTTCCGTCGGGAAAATATTCACGGCAGGGGAAATGGAACAATAAATTGCAATACCAATGCCTCAATTCCGGAGGCGGTGGCCCTGCTTGCCCAAAGCGGATTGACATCTCTACGGGTTAGCCTGAACTCTTCCCAGCCAGACCTCTATGAAGCTTATTATCGACCGTCCGGCTACAATTTTAATCATGTTATTAAATCGATCCGAACCGCCAGAAGCATGGGGGTCTATGTTTCACTGAATCTTCTTTTTTTCCCGGGTCTGACAGATACCCCAAAAGAGCTGGAAAGCCTGATAAAATTGTGCGCGCTAAATGGAGTCAGCATGATCCAGTGGCGGAATCTGAATGTTGACCCCATCTGGTACATGAATAAAATGCCCTCTCCTGATCGCGCAAGCTCCATTGGGCTTTCCCTCTTTATGAAGAAATTAAAACAGGCCTGTCCCTGGCTGAATTATGGATATTTCAATCCATATCTTGGCAACCGCGCAAATATTGAAGCACCAGATATTTCATGAGCCTGGATAATTTTTTCTTCATTTAATTATGATAATAAATTATTAAATAAAAACAGCATTTTAAACCCCTGAAAGCGCCGGCCAGGGATGAGGGTTATTGGAGTGTTTCAAATAAAAAAAGGCGTTAATTCCTTGCAAGATTAACGCCTTGTCATTGGCTTACGGATAAATGTGGGCTATTTAGCCGTTTTTTTCCATATCAGTATGATCAACTTGCATACTTGTCGCCTTTTCCCACAGACTGTCCGTATTATCTACCTGGCGCTTCGTCTATCCGCTTGATTCCTCAATAAATTCTAGGCGTTTATAGGTTCTGTAATTTGGATCGTGCGCCATATGGAAAAGCTGGTGTTCCATCAGGTCATGTCTTGTCAGCAATGTCTTATCCGGTGATAATAATTAAATTTTAAAAAAGCATCTTGAGATTATTTAATTTTAACAATATGGGTATATAAGATGCAAAAATACTATTGGAAAAATTTTAACCAATGAACAAGGCGTATTATGAAAATAAATCCGAGGGAATCACTTCTGGAAATTTTTATGTCCAGTCTGAAAGCCGTATCGCCAGGTTCAGCCCTTTTAAATAATATTAAACTTGAGGGAAATACTATCAGGGCTGGCAACAGAACTTTTGATATTCCTGAACAGGGCCTTTATGTAACGGGAGGAGGCAAGGGTGCCGCGCCAATGGCTCTGGCCCTGGAGAATATGCTTGGCGATAAAATCAGGGAGGGAGTAATTGTTGTCAAATATGGACATGAGCTTGATCTGGATAAAATAAAGGTGATGCAGGCAGCCCACCCCACCCCTGATGAGGCAGGTGTCAAGGGAGCCTGCGCATGTCTTGATTTGGTGAAAAAATGCGGGAAAGACGATTTACTGATCTGCCTTATAACCGGTGGGGCAAGCGCGCTTTTGCCGGCGCCCGCAGAGCCCCTCAGTCTTGAAGATCTGCAAAAAGTCACTTCGGAGCTTCTGGCCAGCGGCGCGGATATTGAAGAAATAAACACCATAAGGAAACATCTTTCATCCCTTAACGGCGGCCGCCTTGCCCTGACCGCAAATGGCGCCCAGATTTTAACGCTCATTATTTCCGACGTTCCGGGCGATAATCCCGCTTCTATCGCCTCTGGTCCTACAAGTCCGGACGATACAAGTTATGCGGATTGTCTGGAAATTATAGAGAAATATCAGCTTGAAGATAAATTTCCCCAAAAAGTCATGGAAATTTTACGGGCCGGCTTGCAGGGCAAGATCGCGGAAACGCCCCGGGCTGATAATCCTGTTTTTGAGAAAACAGAAAATATCATTATAGCCAGTAACAGACAGGCGCTGGAAGCGGCTGCTAAAAAAAGCGGGGAACTTGGTTTTGAAACCCGCATCCTTTCTGAGCCAATGACGGGAGAGGCGGCGGATTGCGCCAAAAATTTGATTGAACAAGCCCTAAAAATCCAGAAGAAACTTTCGCCCGGCTCAAAACCGGTCTGCCTTATAGCTGGCGGAGAAACCACTGTCACTCTTTCCGGTTCTGGCAAAGGCGGTCGTAATCAGGAGATGGCGCTTGCGGCGTCCATTGTTCTTGAAGGCAAGGAAGGGATAAACTGCCTCTTTGCCGGCACGGATGGCACAGATGGTCCGACTGATTCAGCTGGCGGATTCGCGAATGGAGAGTCTGTCTCCAAAATGGGAGGAAGGGAAAAAGCGGAAATATTCTTGAGGGAACATGACAGTTATGAGGCGCTTAAGCTGGCGGGAACGCACCTTATGACCGGACCTACAAGAACAAATGTAATGGATATCGCGATTGTTCTGATTGAAGCTGGAAAAGTCTAATTTTTGAATATTCTTTCCTGCAAGATTTTCTGCGGTTATACAAAAAGGCAAGAATTTTATAAATTTTTATCTGGAAGAACTCTCAATTTATATTTATAAAATTTTTATTCATCATTATTCATGGGAGAGAATATGAAAAATCTGTCAGTATTGACCCTAACCCTGGCAATATTTTTAAGCTTTTTGTCTTCCGCTGTTCTGGCGCAGGAAAAAGGGCAGCAAATTATCCGCAAGGGAGAAAATGCCGAAATAAAAGGTTCTGACAAAATCTTTACCGGCAATGTGCGCATAGAGCCACTCTATCCCGCAAATAACGATATGCGCTCAAGCGGAGGTCTGGTTACCTTTGAGCCTGGCGCCCGCTCCAACTGGCACGTCCATCCGGTAGGGCAGGTTCTTATTGTGACGTCAGGGGAAGGCAGAACCCAGGAGTGGGGAAAGCCGGTGCAAGTGATTAAGGAGGGAGATGTGATTATCTGCCCCGTTGGTGTCAAGCACTGGCACGGCGCCGCGCCCAATGCGTCCATGTCTCATATTTCCATCTGTGAGGAGAAAGAGCCTGGAAAGGTGGTTGAATGGATGGAAAAAGTGACAGACGAACAATATAACGGCAAATAATCTGGAACAGTCTGAAAGCGCTGGTTATGAAAGATTCCCTTCCCATCTTTCCATAGCCGGCGCCTTTCTAATACCGCAAAAATCCATCGAATTTTCAGGTATTGTAAACGGGATTGGTTAAATATAAAATTTTACGCTATGTTAAAATCATCTATTGATGGTAAAAAAGTTTTAAACTTTTACAAAGTACAATT
>CAYNKM010000192.1:0-3941 GCA_964397795.1 uncultured Desulfovibrio sp.
TGAAACAAGCACAACTGCCAGAAAAATGCTTACGGAATTTAAAAAACAGTTTTCATGAGGAATAAAATCTTGCTTCACCATATTGAACCCGAAAAAATAAATTCACAAATTGCCAAGAAAGCCTCTCGAAAGCAGGTTTATGCCTTTTATATTCATCATACCAATATTACTCCAGATGAATGGATGGTTGCCCTTGGCAAAAAATTACAGGAAAGAGGTCATTACACTGTTGGGCTCCTTACTGAAAATTCTGCGTCTCGCATGGATTTAAGCGGTCTGGACACAGTATTTGAAGTTCGTCCGGAAGATGTCCAGCATCTTGATGCAATCAATTGCTTCATAGCTACAGACTTTGAATATCAAATTCGTTATCCGCAATCCGCGCGCGTTCTTGGTGTTACCCATGCGTGTGGATGGATTAAGGATCCACGTGAGTTTTTGCAGGGAGCGACTTTTATTGGTTCCTTCGATGGCCATTTGCTCGGTTTTCCCTTTATGCACAGAAGCAAGGAAATAAGCGGCCTTTTCGCCAATTGGACGCCGCCGCAAAAACAATGGCGTGACGGCGCTGATTACTGCCTGCTTGGCTATGGGTATCCCAAATTATGCATGATGCGGGAAAAACATGCGGAATTGCGCAAAAAAGCCGAGGGGAGGCGCAGCATCTGCTTTGCCCCAACAGATATTAATTACGCGCCTTACAAGGGGGGGGATAGACTCAAGCAGCATGGCAAGCGCCTGATCAGAATTATTCTTGAGAATTTTCCAGAGCATAATCTCATTTTCCGTCCTACGCCGCTTAATTATCAGGAAGAGCTTATCCTCGAACTGAAAGAGGAGTTTCAGGATAATCCGCGCTTTATTTATGATGACGCTACAAGCTATCTTGAAACCTTCGCCAAATCTGACGCCATGATAAGCGATATGGCGCACATTGTTTCATCATATACCGCCATTACGGGCAGACCAGGCATATTTTTTCAACCCTGGCAAAAAGAGAACTACTCATCCCGCCAGTATCCTTCCATTGCCAACAGTTACACAAATTTAATAAAGCAGATAAAAAAGGATATTGCCGATCCAGGCGGAATCCCCCTTAATGACGGCTTTCTTCCAGTGGATCATGAGCTGGATCGACTTGCCGATGACCTGCCTGATTTTATAAAAGGCAATTACCGGGAGGATTGGCTTGTAATTTCCAGAAAAACCAATACCACTGGCGCAACTCCCATGCAGGTTATCAACGCGATTTCAAGGGAATGGCCAGGAGGCCAAATTTCTTATGCCGATATATTCACATACTACTTTTTGGACCCGCTATTGGCGGTATTTGCCCTTCATTTACATAAGGCGCGGGCTCCGGAAACACAAATTCTGAATACACTGGCCAAACTTTTGAATCTGCCGGCTGATATAACCTATACCGATATTGAAAATGCCGACATTGCCAAACTATATCTGGCACATAGTGCCCGGCGAGAAGAGCAATTAAAAACTTTACCACTAGCGGAAAAAGCCTTTTATATGGCCCTTTCGGAGAAAGCCCTGCATGGCTGTGATCCTTTTACCCCATAAACGCGGAAAAACAAGCCAATAGAAATGCGGCTGCACCATGAATAAAATATTCCTGATTCTTTCCAATTATTCAAAACTGCATCTTGATGCGGGCAAAATTCTCAACACAAATTCCAGCCAGATGGCAAAACACGGTCTACAATGGCAGGCAACGCTCAACACCCTGTGGCAGGATTTGACCCTGGACACGCTTACAGTTCAATATACGAATTTATGGAAGTGTCGCCACGGCGGCCTGGATGCAAGTCTTGAACAAAAGGTGGGTGAAGGCATAATTGCAAAACTTGCTGAACTTAGTGCAAAAATCGATGCGAATAGTAATCTTGTCTGGTTTACAGGGCCTTTAAATACGGAAGCCATCCAGGCTGTTGTTACAGCATTTGCCGGCAATGCAACTCTTGCACAAAGACAAGTGCACCCAGTTTTATTACTGGAAGAACAAAGCCATGCGTTGATGGATCGTATAAAGATGCTTTGGAAAGAGGAAGAATACCCCTGGATTACTCAGGAAATGCGATCACAGGGAGCTTTTGCCAATTATTTTACTGTTTATAATAAAGTTACTGAATTTTTTGGTGCAGAAAACACTCATGTTTTAATACCTGGGCAGCAAAATGGTTTGCAAAACGTACTAACTGGCCTTGAATCCATTCTTGGTCTCCCTCTGGGTTTCCTTGCTGGAGAATCCTATCCCCTTCCCAACAGTTATGCGGCGCTGGATATTACAAATGCGGTTTTCAAATTTCCATTTACCAAAGATGGTAAAATCTATCTGGACAGGCAGGAATTTTATAAAAAACTGATTCAGGTGGAAAATGAACAGCAGTTTGAACAGGTAAACGGGTTATCACAGCAGGCAATAGATTATGGCGCATGGTTTGTAGAACAGAATGCAAGGCTGGCGGAAAGGCTCGGTATGCCTAAACTGTTTACAGAAACAGAAGAAAACATTGTGTCAGTCCCAGGGCCAGATCTTACTCTAAAGCAGGCGGACGCTTTTGTTGCCGCTTTACACAATAAGGAACGCCAAGCGTTTCTACGCTATTTTCGGGATAGGGAAGATCCATTTTCACCTGAAGAATTAACTTTTGCGACTGCGCTTGAGAATTACCGTAAAAAAATTGATCCAGTTTCGGGCTTCACTTTTCCCAGGCCAAAGCCAGTGCTTTCCGTGCTAACCATGACACGCAATCATAAAAAGTATATTATGGAGTGTATGGAAAGCGTCAGCGCCCAGAAAACGGATTTTCCAATTGAACATATTATTGTCGATGACGCCTCCGATGACGGAAATCAGGATATAATTGACAACTATGCTTCAACACATCCGCATGTGCGCCCAATTTATTTGACTTCACGCAGCACTGGCGGCCACAATATCAGAACTCTGTTTGAAGCCTGTGGCAGTGAATTCGCGGCGCTTTGTGATGGGGATGATTATTTTTCAAACAATGCCAAGTTGCAGAAACAGGTTGATTTTTTGAAAGCCAATAAAGATTGCGCTGTCTGTTTTCATCCTGTGCTTGTGGTATATGAAAACAATACCCATCCTTCTTTTATTTACCCCTTGCCTGAATCATTGCCGAGGGGTCAAAAGGAAAAATATTATTTATCTGATCTTGTCAAACATAACTTTATTCAAACCAATTCAGTTGTTTATCGGTGGCGATTTAAAGCCGGCCTACCAGACTGGTTCCGATCAGATTTATGCCCAAGCGATTGGTATTGGCATATCCTGCATGCCGAAATAGGCAAAATTGGTTATATTCCCGAGCTTATGTCCATTTATAGAAGGCATTCCGCGTCTTATTATGCTACATCATTCACATCATCCAGCGTTGAGCACAGACGCATACATGGCATGAATGAATTAAAAACCTATAACGCCATTAACGAGCATTTTAACAATCGTTATTTACGCCCCCTGTCAATGTTGGCAAATGGTGTTCTGTCAGATTTTTTACGTGTTATGGTGAAAACAGGTAATTCGGACCTTATGGATGAGGCAGTGGAAAAATATCCGGAATTTGGAAAGCTTTTCCTGAGAGAGCTTCGTATTGTAAACAAAAAATGAATCCGGCTCCCTCCTGCTTTAATTTTTTACCGGAAGTGTTATCCGGAAAATGACAAATAACTTGTCAGGGTAACAATATAATGCAAAAAAATGCAAATAATGAGAAAAAAGATATTTTATAAACGCTTAATCAAAAATCACTCTCGTGATAATTGTAGTAAGGAATCCGGACAAAAAGCTACAACCTACAAAGTGGTTCTTTCCAGCGATTATGGCCCCGCCCGTCAACTTGGGCTGGATTTAAGAAACAGCATGCGTCTTGATTTGAATGGAGTCGTTTCTTTCCATACCT
>CAYNKM010000193.1:0-3932 GCA_964397795.1 uncultured Desulfovibrio sp.
ATCATTGGTATAAGGCGTGTGGCTATTCATAAAGTTATAAGCAAACTGCTCTAAAAACATAAATTTTTATTTTTTAAAAATATTTTGTCTTCATAAACGATTGAGTTTAACAGAGCGTTAAATAAAAAACCGCCATTACATTCAGGCAATGGCGGCATAAACAGGAACGGCAAGAATAATTATTCCCTCTCTTGCATGGCCTTTATAAAGAGTTTCCTCCTGTCCGTCAGTTTTTCCTGGGCATCCCTCAATTTGGCCGCCTTTTCCTTTTCGCGGTTGACAACTTCAGCAGGCGCGCGATCAGTAAAACTGTCATTATGCAGTTTCTTGTTTGTTGCGACAAGATCCTTTTCCAGTCTTGCCAGCTCCTTGTCCAGCCTCTGCATTTCATCTTCAAGATTAACAGCCCCGGCAATTGGCACGGCCACAAGACAGCCGTTGACAACCTGGGTCGCGCTGGCTTCCGGAGCTTCCGCGCCAAATTCCAGCTTTTCCAGTTTTGCGAGGTTATAAATCCAGGCTGAATTATCCCTGAGTAGCGCCTCCTGCTCCGAATTTTGGGGATGCAGGATAACTTCCACCTTTTTAACCGGACTGATTCCCAGTTCGGCCTTGATGGTTCTGATCGCTATAATAACGTCCTTGATAAACTCCATCTCAAAGGCCTTGTCGGGTCTCACGCATTCTTCCCTGGCTTCAGGATACGAGACAAGGGCGATATCATTTTCCGCATCGGCCGCCCTGGGCAGCGCGCTCCATATTTCGGCTGTCACAAATGGCATTATGGGATGGAGTAAAATCACAATCTCGCTCAGGACAAGCCAGAGGACATACTGGGCTGTCGCGCGCTTCTCGGGATCTTCCGACTGTAAATCCGGCTTGGAAAGTTCCAGAAACCAGTCACAGAAATCATTCCACAGGAATTTATATGCTCCAATCGCGGCGTCATTGAAGCGATATTCGGCCAATGCGGAAGCATATTCCGACTTGATCGATTCAAGCCGATCCAGAATCCAGATTTGTGACAGTTCTTTCAATTCCGCCAGATTCACTTTTTCCGGAGCGCTATTGGACAGATTCATCAGGGAAAATCTTGTGGCATTCCAAAGTTTGTTTACAAAATGACGGGAATTTTCAATTTTCTCCTCGGACATGCGGATATCCCTGCCCATCGCCGCCATGGAAACCAGGGTAAAACGCAGGGCGTCACAGCCATATTTATTGATCATCTTCAGTGGATCAATGCCATTGCCCAGGGATTTGGACATTTTCTGACCCTTGGCGTCTCTGACCAGGGCATGCAGATAAATGTTTTCAAACGGAGGCTTGCCCAGAAAATGAAGTCCCATCATCATCATGCGGGCCACCCAGAAAAAGAGAATATCAAAGCCGGTAACAAGCACGCTGGTCGGATACCATTTTTGCAGCTCTTTGGTATTGTCAGGCCATCCCAGTGTTGAAAAAGGCCAGAGGGAAGATGAAAACCAGGTATCGAGAACATCCTCTTCCTGTACCAATTCATCAGATCCGCATTCGGGGCAAGCCTCTGGGGTATCTTCCGCCACAGCAAGATGGCCGCATTTTTGACAAGTCCAGGCTGGAATCCGGTGTCCCCACCAGATCTGCCGGCTTATGCACCAGTCTCGGATATTGTCCAGCCAGTGATAATAGGTCTTTAGCCAGGATGATGGCATAAGTTTGGTAAGCTCGGGAACAGCCGCGCGAGCTACGGGAGCAAGCTTTGTCGCGGCGACAAACCATTGCACGGAAACAAAAGGCTCGACAACGGTCTTGCAGCGATAGCAGCGCCCCACGGCATGGTTCAAATCCTCGACGCTGTCCAGCTGCCCCGCATCTTCAATGTCATTGACAATGGCGAATCGGCAATCAGACGCGGGCATACCCGCATATGGTCCGGCTTCCTCCTTCATTCGGCCCTGTCCATCCATAACCTGGATAAATTCCAGATTGTGCTTTTTGCCGAGATGCCAGTCGTTGTGGTCATGGGAAGGGGTGACCTTCAAAGCGCCTGTGCCAAATTCCCTGTCAACATAGTTGTCCGCGATTATGGGAATTTCCCTGCCGATTATGGGCACCAGGGCTGTTTTTCCGATAAGGGCTGAAAAACGTTCATCTTCAGGATGGACACAAATCGCGGTGTCACCCGGGATTGTTTCCGGCCGCGTGGTCGCAATCGTTATATATTCATCACTGTCCTTTAGTCTGTACCGGATTTTCCAGAGATTGCCCTTTTCTTCCTGGTGCTCAACTTCATCATCGGCCAGGGCTGTGCGGCAGCGCGGACACCAGTTAATAATATAGTTATCCTTATATATAAGTCCCTCATTATATAACTGGGTAAATACCTTGCGCACCGCCCTGGATAGACCTTCGTCCATGGTAAAACGAAGCCTCGTCCAGTCAACGGAACAGCCAAGGGCGCTAATCTGTTCCAAAATCCTGTGGCCATAATTCTCTCTCCATTCCCAGACTTTCTCCACGAAAGCCTCTCTGCCCAGTTCTTCCCTGCTCCTGCCCTCTTTGGCAAGACTCCTTTCAACAACATTCTGGGTAGAGATGCCAGCATGATCCGTCCCTGGAATCCACATCACATTTTTGCCAAGCTGACGGGCATGGCGACACAAGGTATCTATCAGGCTTAAATTAAGGGCATGACCGATATGAAGCGCCCCCGTGACATTCGGTGGGGGAATGACGATGGAATAGGGCTCTCCTGGCCCATCCGGATCAGGAGTGAAAACCTTGTTATCCTGCCACCAGTCTCGCCAGCGTTTTTCAATTTCAACCGGTTCATATGCTTTGGGCAAATTTTCTGACATATTGCATTCTCCGTAAAAGACGGCAATAGTAACTCATCATGCGGGGCAAAATTGTTCTTATCCATTGGGATTCTTCCCACATCTGGGGCCTTATGGCCTATCGGGCGATGCGATCCCTTGGACTTCCCTGCCGCCTTGTCAAGTCTATAGAAATATCCCAAGGCTGCCTGTCATGCAAGTCTGGCCCGGATGGCAATAAAATCCTGCTTGTTCCAGGCGGCAACGCCCGTCAAAAAGCCCAGTCGCTGGGAAGCAGGGGACTTGAAAACATCCGCCGTCATGTATCCGAAGGAGGATTTTATCTTGGTTTCTGCGGTGGCGCGGGTCTCGCGCTTTCGGAAGGCCCGCTTTCCCTCGCTCTCTGTCCCCTGCGCCGCGCCCGCTTTGAAAAACGGTTCTACCACTTCCTCTCCGGACATATCAAAGCCAGCCAAAAAAGCGGAAAACAGCTTTCTCTGCCTGTCTGGTGGCCTGGACGCTTTGAAATGACAGACAATCCGTCCATTTCTATCCTTGCCCGTTATGAAGAGCCAGATTCCGATCTGTGGCTTTCCGATCTGCCCCTCGCTAAAATTCCGCCAAATATCCTCGCCTCCTGGGCAAAACAGCGTGACCTCGCCCCCAATCTCGGCTTTCCCAGGGGAGAGCCCCTTCTGATACAAGGCTCATACGGCAAGGGAATATATCTTTTAAGTTATTCGCATCTGGAAACTCCAGCCTCGCCTGAAGCCAACGCCTGGCTATGCGCCCTTATGGAAAAATACGGGGAAATTTTTCCTGAAAAAAAATATATCCCCCAATGGAATACTGGCGCGAAATTAAAAGATGGTAAAAATGATTTTTTGATAAAAATGGAATCCGCCCATTCCGGAATTGTCCGGATCTGTGAGAACAGCCTTGAACATGGTCTGCTTTTCAGGAGAAAGGAATGGCTATACGGCTGGCAAGGCGGCTTTTCAGGCATGGCATTAAATAATATGCTGGCGTATCTCTCCTTTATGTCTGAAAATTGCTCCCTTGTCCCCGATCAGGCCTTTCAGAGAAATTTATTCAAACTTATTGATGTTTTTACATATGAGGCCGAAGGCTGGC
>CAYNKM010000194.1:0-322 GCA_964397795.1 uncultured Desulfovibrio sp.
CCCGCACAGCAAGCACATCGGGCACAGATATGTCGTAAGCTTTGCAGCCATGAAAAGAAGCTTTTATGGCCGCAATTTTTTGCCAAGGCGGATAACAATCAGGCAAAGCACGCAAGCGGCTCCCATTATTACCGTTAAATTTTTATGCCCTTATATAGAGTTAGCGGGAGCTGCCTGACCGGGCAAATGTAAAATTCAGACATTTTAATTATGAGATAAGCTCTAGTTGGAGAGAATAAATGGGGACCGCTTTTCCATTTGATGATGACTTGCCTTTTGAAGAAAAGGTAAAATGCTTTGAAGATCAGGAGCTACTGGAGAT